>JAAXHF010000354.1 GCA_012271025.1 Deltaproteobacteria bacterium
ATGAACCGGGTCATGAACGAGGACCGACCGGAGATGGAGGTCGTGCCGACCTCGCGCGATCTGGTCGCCCAGTATCTGCTGCTGTACTCCTTTTCGGGCGATCCGGACGATTTTGACGAGGTCGTCGACTACGACTATCAGCACGCCAACGTGACCTTTTACCTGCGCTCCGACGGAACGCGGGATATTCAGCGGGTCATTAACCGGATTCAGGACTTTGCCGTCCACGAGTTCGGTCGCAGTGAGCAGCACGACGGCGCCGACGCCGGCTGGCGCGATATGCTGTTTCTGCGCTTTGGGCGCTGGCTGGGCAATATCGAGCCGACCATCACCGGCTGGGACACCAACAGCGGCTTTCGGCTCGGCTTTGCCGGGGCCGCCTATCTGACGATCCGCTTCAATGAGCTGGTGGTGGCCGGTCAGCTGTCGAGCCTGGTGACCTCGCTGGTCGGGGTGTTTCTGCTGACCACGTTCATGTTCCGCTCCTTTGTGGCCGGCTTGATCAACATCATCCCGATCAGCCTGGTCATTGTCTTCAGCTTCGGGCTGATGGGGCTGCTGGGCATTCCGCTGGAGGTCGGCAAGTCGCTGACCGCCTCCATGGTCATCGGCATCGGCATCGACTACACGATCCACTTTCTCAATAAATACCGGCTCAAGGTGCACAGCGGCTTACGCGACCCGGAGCAGATTACCGCGACTACCATGGCCACCTCGGGCAAGGCGATCTTCTTTAACGCAGTGGTCGTCATCGGTGGCTTCGCCGTGTTTCTGACCTCGAGTTTTACGCCCAATTTTTACCTGGGCGCCATGCTGGTGCTGAACATGAGCGCGTGTCTGCTGGTATCGATGACCGTCCTGCCGGTGGTCTTGAACACCTTCAAGCCCCGCTTCGTGTACGGCCGGGAGGCGGTCCCGGCCGCCGTGCCGGTCGCCGCCGACTGAGGGAGAGCGCCCGGCATGGAGTCATTTTTCCGCGGCATTATCCGTTTTCGGTATCTGGTCATTGTCCTGATCCTGGCCTGCACCGGCCTGGCCTGGATGCAGTTGCAGTCGCTCCGCTTTGAGGGCGACGCCGACGCGTTTATTCCCAAAAACGATCCGGTCATGAGTTACAACGATCTGGTCGAGGAGCGCTTCGGTATCCGCGACTTGATCATTGTCGGGGTGCTCAACACCAATCCCGCCGAAAACGGCGTCTTCAACCCCCGGACGCTGGCCACGATCAAAGACTTCTCCGAACAGATCGCCCTCTTACCCGGCATCAAAGCCATCCGCGCCGAAGACGTGGCGAGCGTGTCCACGCTCGAT
Organism: Deltaproteobacteria bacterium; assembly: GCA_012271025.1. Next base: position 1,312 of record JAAXHF010000354.1, read on the forward strand.
AATATCACCGGGACGGCGGACGGCATGGCCGTCGATCCCTTCATGGAAACAGTCCCGCAATCCCCCGAGTCCCTCGACGCCCTGAAGCAGGCCCTGTTTCACAACTCGATGTTCGTCAACTGGATCGTCTCCCAGGACGCCACCGGCCTACTCATTGTGGCCAAAATGGAGCCGGGCGGCGGGACCGCCGAGGGCACGGCCAGACGGATGGCCATCTATAATACCATCCGAGACATGGTTGCCGCCAAAAAAGCGGCCGGCGCTCCAGAAGAATTCCACATTGCCGGCCAAGGAGCGATGGAGGTCACGTTCGAAGAAGGTATGCGGCGCGATATGGAAATGTTCATGCCGCTGATCATCGTGATCGTTCTCGGCACGCTGTTTTTTACCTACCGGAGTGTGCGCGGCGTCCTGCTGCCGCTGGCCGTCGTCATTGTCTCGGTGATTTGGACGCTGGGCATTATGGCGGCGGTCGGTGTGCCGATGTATTCCGTTTCGACCATGATGCCGGTGGTCCTGATGGCCGTTGGGGTAGCCGACGGCATTCATATTCTGAGCCGCTATTACGACGAAATCCTCGAACAGCCCGGTGTGTCCTCACCCGACGCCGTGCTCGTTGCGATGCGGGAAATGTGGCAGCCCGTCGTGTTCACCTCCCTGACCACCGCAGCCGGGTTTTTATCCTTTCTGACCGCCAGCATTCTGCCCATCCGCTATTTTGGCGTCTTCACCGCTCTGGGCGTCGTCGCCGCCCTGGTCTTCTCCCTCACCTTTTTCCCGGCGCTGTTGAGCCTGCTGCCGGCCACGGTCAGCCGTGGCTTGCGGGAGCAGATGGGCCGCAGTGGCGACCTGGCGGCGACCGGCGTGGTGGCCAGGCTGCTCTCCCACGTCGGCGTCAGCGTTGCGCGGAAACCGCTCGTGGTGTGGGGCTCGACCGCCTTCGTCATGCTGGTGTGTCTGCTTGGTGCGCAGCGGGTTTTTGTGGATACGTCCTTTATCAAGATGGCCGACCCCAATAGCCCTGTCCGGGTTGCGGATAGCGTGTTAGGCCAGACCTTCCAGGGCAATCTGCCGCTGTATATCGCCATTGAAGGGCATCAACCGGATCTGCTCAAAGACCCGGTGCTGCTCTCCAAGCTGGATCGCCTCCAGGCGCTCGTCGAACAAGACCCTGTCGTCGGCGGCTCGCTGTCCTTGGCCGAGTATGTCAAACGCATGAACCGGGTCATGAACGAGGA
>JAAXHF010000304.1 GCA_012271025.1 Deltaproteobacteria bacterium
TCCCACAAGTTGCTTCAGCTTCATAGAATTCCCTCCTTCCGGGGAGTCTGTTGTGCAGTTACGATGATTCGGGTGCCGTATGGTGGACCACGTTCCATAGCCTTATCCTCTCCGTGCTGCCAGACGATAGCAGACGAGCCAAAAGGTCAATAGTCCGATCAGAGGCTTTTTTCACCGCCCTGGGGAGGGCTCTTCGCGGCTTTTCCGTTCCAGCATCCCGTCGATAATGGTCTCAAGATTGGTCTGGGAAACGGTGGTGACCCGGATCCAGCCGTCAAGAACGAGGCCGGGTACCGAATCGACCTGGTAGCGACGCCCCAGGGCCAGGCTCCGGGCGACCTCAGCCTGGCCGTCTTCGCCCGCCAGGCGGGTCAGCAGCAGTTCCGGGTCAAGCCCGATTCTGTCCGCCACGCGGGCCAGGCCGTCCCGGCTGGTGATGTCGAGCCGCTCTTCGAACTGGACCTGGAAGAGCGCCTGCTGCATTTCGTGGCCTAATCCAAACTCGTCGGCCACGACATAGGCGCGAGCCGGAATAGAGGACTTGGGGTCGACGATCGGGTAGCCGAAGAACTCGACCTGCAAACGCGCGCCATATTTCTTTTGGAGGCTGGGGAGGAGTTGGCTCACCGTCTGGTAGCAGGCCGGGCACAGAAAATCCTCGAAGACGGTCAGTCTGATCGAATCCGGTCGCGCCTCCTCGGGAGCGCGCCGGACAAAGTGGTAAGAGCCGGGGATGGAAGCGTAGTGGTCGAGCAGGTGCTCGTCGGCCCACCTCGGCTGGGCCAGGCACAAGATGGTCAGCAGGCCGAGTCCGAGGCGGCTGAGCCGCCGTCTCCAGAGGGGGCGAGACATGGGTATGGCACTCCGGTTGCGCGGGCGGGTTTGCCCCAGGCTTGGAGCATACCCGCCCGCTCGGTGCAAGAGGCGGAGAAGCAGGTCCTTGTCTGCCCCTGCGCTGGCGGGCTATAGTGCCGGGGTATTTGCCAGTCTTCGCGGAGTGAGGAGGATATCATGCGCCGGTTGTCGTTTGTGATGTTATCGATCTTTTTGGCCTTTTCCTTTGCCCTGGTCGCACTCGGTGGGGCAGCTCAGGAGGAGGGCCAGAGTGCCCTGAACGGTGTCAAAATCGGTTATGTTGACCTGGTTCGGGCCATGGCCGAGTGCGAGGCCGGCAAAAAAGCCCAGGACCAGCTCAAGAAGGAAGTCGAGAATTCAGAGCAGCGTTTGCTGAAGCAGCGGGAGCGGGTCGAACAGCTCAAGGACGAGCTCGAAAAAAAGGCCATGGTCCTGCGTGAAGAGGAACGCGACGCCCTGGGACAGGACTACCGTCAGAGTCTGCGGGAATTTGAACGGCGCTATAAAGATGCCGAAGAAGATCTGAAGATCAGGGACAGGCAGCTGACCGGTCGGATCATGATGCAGCTACAGCAGATTGTGGCTGAGCTGGGCGAACAGGGCGCCTATACGGTGATTCTGGAGGGTAATAACACCGTCGTTCTCTACGGCCAGCAGGATATCGACCTGACCGACCGGGTTATCCAAGAGCACAATAAGCGTTTCTCCCAACAGAGTTAGCCGCCCGGAGACGGGCTTTCAGTCCCCCGTCCCCCAGGCCGGCCGTCTAGGCCCGGGCGACCAGTTGTCGCAACACATAGTGCAGAATGCCGCCGTGCCGATAGTACTCGACTTCTATCGGCGTATCGATCCGGACGCGGACCGTGACCTCCTGGCTCTGTCCATCCGCCCGATGGATGCTCAGCGTCGCGTCCTGCTGAGGGCTGAGGTCGTCGCCGATGCCGGTCAGGTCAAAGGTCTCGCTGCCGTCCAGACCCAGCGCCTGGGCGCTGGTGCCGTCTGTGAACTGGCACGGCAACACGCCCATGCCGACCAGGTT
>JAAXHF010000536.1 GCA_012271025.1 Deltaproteobacteria bacterium
CCACCGAACTGACCGGGAACTGCGTCACATCCAGCTCGGGAATCGACACCGCGGGGTCGGGCGCATCGGTCTCAAAAATGTGCAGGCGAACAAACTCGTGGACCGTTTCGGCGACTTCCTCAGCCGAAAACTGCTCGGTCAGGGCGGCGGTCAGCTGTTCGAGGCTGCACGCCGGTCGGACCTGAGCGTAGCGCAGGATCGCCTCACACACCGCATCCATCTCAAACAGGGCCATGCTCTTGGCCGCGACCAGCACCCGACCCGAGTCGGTTGTCATGGGATAGGCGTTCTCTGGGTGGAATCGCAGTTGCATACGCTCCGTCCTTACTCAATCGGCGGAAACAGAAAGCGGGGCGGCATGACCAGCAGATGCGCCCGGGCGCCCATGGCACGTTTTGCACCGGGCGGCTGATACCAGGCTTCGACCCACACATCGCCGACATTGCCCTCCAGCATATCCCGCTCCGGGTTGGGACCGTCCAGGGCCGGGGTGAACAGGCCGGCCTGATCCAGCGTGCCGACGAATCTGATATCGTCGTCGTTGATCCGTTTGACGTACTCTTCCAGCTTCCAGCTGACCGGCGTCACCCGGCCCAGCTTCACGTCATCGGCCGTGCCTTTTTTGCCGTCAGCCCCGTTGGTGTAACCGTTGACCTCGAACTGCTGAAAAATCTTCGGCGCCCGTCCCCCGCCCGGACGGGCAAAGCCGTGCTCGGGGGAGAGCCGGATATAATCCACCTGCTGATACACCGCCAGCCGGAGCGTGCCGTCCACTCCCTGTACGCGCACCTCCCGCCAGCCCGGCTCGGCCTGCGGGTCAACGCGCAGCTCAAGCACCAGGCTGTCGTCGGCCTGCTGCCGCACAGCTTGGACCGACACCCCGGCGCCCGCAGACACGTCCTCGGCTTGCAGCCCCGGGGGCAGCTTGAGGCCAAACAGCCTGAGCGTGGGGCTGGTTCCGGCCTTGAGGGCGGCCGGGATGCTCTTCAGCAGCCGGGCCGGGCCGCGGCTCCGGTACCACGTCTCGGTCAGGGCCAGATCGCCGTAGGCGGTCAGCAGACGCCGCCCCTCGATCCGCTGCCCGTCTTCGCTGGCAAAAAAGATCTCGCGCTGGCTGGTCTGGGCCTCACCCTCGCCCAGCTGAGCGACCCCGCGCCACTGAAAGCCGGCGTAGACAATCGCCGTTGTTTGACCGGACAGGACCAGGCCGTTCGAGAACTCGTAGCGAAAACTTCCGGTGTAGCGATCCCCCTCCCCGGCCGTCAGCGTCAGGCGGCCCACATAGTCCCCGCCCCGGCCGGCATCGTGACCGACCACTTTCCACTCCCCGCTGTAGTCGGCCTTGGGCCGGGACTGCCAGTCGGTCCACGCCTCGCTCCGAAAAGGCAGAGCCTTAACCAGATACGGCACGGCTTGCTGTTTGGCGTAGTCATACCAAAAGGTCTGTAGCAACCCGGCCGAGACCGTTTCGTTTTCGATATTGGGCAGCAGGGCCAGCTTGGCGTCAATCAAGCGCCCCCACTCTTCGGCGGTCCGGCCCTGAAGGGCGGTCCGGGCGTAGGAGTGGCACTGAACACAGCCGGCCCGCAGCGCCTCGGGCACGTCCTGGCTGGTGACGGTATGGTCACGGACCAGAAGGGGCTGAAAGGGCGCGACCTCGGCCGGCGCCAGGCCATACTGGTCGCTCAGGTATTTGACCAGGCGACGGGCTTCGCCGGGTTGGAGTTCGACCTGGTGGGTCAGCACCATCCGTGAGATGGTCATCTCCCAGCCTTCGGGAGTCTTACGCTGAAACTCGACCGCGTCCAATTTGCCGTCGGACTCACGCGGCGCATGACAGCCCGAGCAGCGGTCTTCCAGGATCGTCCGCACGGGGTCCGCCTGGCCCCAGGTCCGAAGCGGGACCAGGAGCAGCAGACAACACACGGGGATGGCAATGCGCATGTTCATGGTGGGGGTCTCTCTCACTTCCAGCCGGTATCCTACACCCAGCGTCCGGGGTTTGAAAGACGTCGACACACCAGCGGCTTGATGCCGTCC
>JAAXHF010000581.1 GCA_012271025.1 Deltaproteobacteria bacterium
CATGAACCGGTTGACACGTTTCCTCTTCGCCCTCAGGACCCGGCTTTTCGGGTGATCGGCCAGAGTCACGAGCTGTTTATCCTGGTCGAGGTCGAGGCCGAGCTGTGGCTGGTAGACCAGCACGCGGCGCACGAGCGGGTCGTGTATGAGCAGGTCCTGGCCGCGCTGCGCGACGGCCGGGGCGAATCACAGGCCCTGCTCCTGCCGCTCACCTTTGAGCTTGACGCCTCGGCCAGAACCGCCCTGGACGAGCTACACGACTATTTGACCCGGCTGGGGTTTGATATCCGAGCGTTTGGCGGCCACACGTATCAGGTCCAGGCCGCTCCGCCCTATTTTCGTCCGGCCGACACCCCGGAGTTGATTGCCGAACTCGCCCAGACCCGGGCCGACGGCCGGTCCGAGGACGCGGTGGCCGCCCGGCAGGAAGACCTGGCCGCCCGGGTCGCCTGCAAGGTCAAGTCGGTCAAGGCCGGCCAGACCCTGACGCCCGAGTCGATGCGGGCGCTGCTGAAATCTCTGCTGGCCTGCCAGTCGCCGTTTACCTGTCCGCACGGTCGGCCGACCATGGTCCGCATGTCGGTCAAACAGCTGGAAGGCCAGTTTGATCGGCGCTAGGGTGGTTCGGATGCGCATCGGAAGCGTTCGACTCAGCTCCAATCTGTGCCTCGCTCCGCTGGCCGGCTATACCACCCTGGCCTTTCGCCTGTGTATGCGCGAGCTGGGCGGCTTTGGCCTGGCAACGACCGAACTGGTCCACGCCCGGGCGCTGCTGGAACAGCGGCCCAAGGCGTTTGCCCTGGCCGAGACCTGCCCCGAGGACGCCCCGCTGAGCGTTCAGCTGTTCGGTCCGGTGGCCGAGGAGGTCCGCGATGCCGCCCTGTACCTGCAAGAGCGGGGGGCGGCGCTGATCGATATCAACATGGGCTGTCCGGTCGAGAAGGTGGTCAAAATCGGGGCTGGGGCGGCCATGCTCAAAGATCCACAGCGCACCGCCAGGTTTGTCCGGACCATCACCAGGGCGGTCCGCATTCCGGTCACGGTCAAAACGCGTCTGGGCTGGGACGCAACGCGGCGCGACGCGACCATTGTGGCGCCGTTGCTGGAGGATGTCGGTGTGGCGGCGCTGACCATTCACGGCCGAACCCGGGCCGGGGCGTTTGGCGGCAGCGTTGACGTGGCCGGCATCCGGGCGGTGGTGGAGTCGGTCCGCTCCATCCCGGTGTTTGGCAACGGCGATATCTGTGATGCGCAAACGGCCAGGCGCATGCTCGACGAAACGGGCTGTGCCGGGCTGGTCATCGGTCGGGCCGCGTTGGCCGACCCGTGGATCTTCCACCGTATCCGGGCCGGTCTGAACGCCGTCCCGCTGCCGCCCGCGCCCAGCCTCGAAGAGCGGGTAGCCTTCATGACCCGCCATTTTCTGCGCAGCGTCGAGCAGCGTGGAGAAAAGCTGGCGTGTCTCCAGTTTCGGAAGGTGATCGACTACTACGCCCGGTCTTTCGGGCCGTGTAAGCCCCTGCGTCTGGCGATGAAGGAGCTGCGCAGCATCGAACACTACCACGACCTGGTGGGGCGCTTCCTGGTCTTTCGACACCGGTCCGACAGCGCTGAAGCGGCAGCTCCGGGTCTGGCGGCCGCCGGCTAGGCGGAGGTGACGCGCGGATGCCTGGAAGAGGAAACGTGTCAACCGGTTCCTATGGTATGGAGGACACATTTCCTCTTTCTGTGCTGCTGGTCCTGGTGGTCCTGGTGCTCATGCCGTGTCCGGCTCAGTCCACTACGCCGGTTCCAGGCGTGGGCCGACTCGCCGTTCAGGGTACTGTTCTGCCTGCGGTCCCCGCCTACTGGGATGTGCGCGTTCAACTCAGCCTGACGGCGGTGCAGCCGGGCACCCATATCAGCATGCTGTTGCCGCTGTCTGACGGCCGGCAGAGCATTGTCTCGCGACGAACCTACACGCCCGGCGTCCAGTACTGGGAGGAGACCGATGCGGTCAACCTGTGGGGGCATTGGCGGGTCGCGGACGCGCCGCCCGCGCCGCGCCGGATTCGCTACGCCTACACCGTCCAGATCGCCGAGGTGCGGACCGCGGTGCCCCAGCACGCGTTTCCGTTTCAGACGGTCGCCGCCGAGGCGCTGCCCTATCTGTCCGCATCTGAGATGATCCAGAGCGACATGCCCCAGGTCCAGCAACGGGCCTGGCAGATCGTCGGCCACGCCGGGCGTCTCGACCGGGCACTGGAAGCCCTGTACGGCTACGTCGCCGGCTTTGCCGCTGCACGCCCCGGCGACACGGCCAGCGACGCCTTGGCCGTGCTGAGCGCCGAACGGGGCGGCCGGGCAGGCAAGGCGCGCGCCCTGGTCGCTGTGCTGCGGGCGGTCGGCATTCCGGCCCGGATGGTCGGCGGAATCCGACTCGGTGATGAAACAGGCAACGTGTCCTCCACACCCCATGAACCGGTTGACACGTTTCCTCT
>JAAXHF010000224.1 GCA_012271025.1 Deltaproteobacteria bacterium
TCGGTCTGGCCCGAGGAAATTGAACAACACAACGCGCCCATCGGTCTGCCCATCACGCTCCAAAACGATAGCTATCTGCCCACCGATGCGACCTCGTTCTATCTCAAGGGCGTTCCCGTTCTAAACGCGTTTACCGGCGGGCATGCGGAATACCACTCGCCGCGCGATACCGTAGAAAAGCTCAACTATGCCGGGCTCACGCAAATTACCCGGCTGATGACCGGCTTGACACGCTCGTTGGCCAGCACCGAACAGGCTCCGGACTATATCCGAATCGAAAAGCCCCGCCACCTCGGTAGCCGTGGTCGCCTGCGGGCCTATCTGGGCACGATTCCCGACTATGCCCAGGGCAATATCACCGGGGTCAAGCTCTCTGGGGTGGCGACCGGCGGTCCGGCCGACCGGGCTGGGGTGCAGGCCGGAGATGTGGTGCGTGAGCTGGCGGGTAAGGCGATTGAGAATATCTATGACTACACCTTTGTCCTTGGGGGTCTCAAAGTTGACGAGCCGGTCGGGATGACGGTCATGCGTAACGGGCAGCGGGTTGAACTGACAATCACACCTGCGTCACGGGAATGAGCCCGGAACGGAAACTTCCTGCACGATGTCTTGCTTACGGCGTATTCTGCTGATCTCCGGCGTGCTGCATCTCTCGTATGTTTCCTCACTAGCGGCGCTTCCCCTGGCATGGACCGTCCTTGGGCCGGGCGGCCAGGCGATTGTGCGCGTGGTGTCAACTGCGACGGCCTGTCCGGCGCTACAGATGAATGCCGAGCCCTTCCCGTTGCGTGTACGCGCGTATCCGGCCCGACCGGACTTTCCGGTCCTGATCTGCGAGGCTGCGTTGCCGCCCGATGCTGTCAGCGTCACAATGGATGGACGCCAACTGCCCCTTCTTGCACGTGCGCCAGAAAAGATTGTCGTTCTGGGCGACACCGGCTGCCGGATGAAAAACACCCTGGTCCAGGCGTGTAACGATCCGCATGCCTGGCCATTTGCACGCATTGCCCGGAGTGCCGCGGCCTGGCAGCCTGACCTGGTGCTACACGTGGGTGATTACTTTTATCGGGATTCGCCCTGTCCGACCGGCAACACTGCTTGTGCCGGCAATCCGTGGGGAGATACCTGGGCGGCCGCTCAGGCCGACTTCTTCGCGCCGGCTGAGCCCTTACTCAGTGCGGCGCCGTGGATATTTGTTCGGGGCAATCACGAAGAGTGTCAGCGAACGGGTAATGCCTGGTTTCGTTTGCTTGATCCCCGGCCCTTACCCCAGGAATGTACCGACCAGACTGAGCCCTATATTGTGCCAATCGGAGAGCGCACACTGTTCGTTCTGGATACCACGACGGCACACGACCTGAGGGTCGCGCCCGAGACCGTCGCCCACTTCGCCACGCAGTTGGCGGCCCTGGCCGAGCACCGCCCGGTCTGGCTGTTGTCTCACAAGCCGTTCTGGGCCTTTGGCACGCGGGGACAGGCGCAGGGTAGAGATATACTCTTCCGAGCCAACCCGACCCTTCAGGCTGCGGTCCGGCAGGGATTGCCCGACGGCATTGAATTGATCCTGTCGGGCCATCTCCACACGACCGAGTTCCTGGCCTTTGCGCAAGGAAAGCCGTATCAGTTTGTAGTTGGAAATGGCGGAGCACTGCTCGATCCTCCACTTGCCACCGAACTGGTTGGGCTCGACATAGCCGACCGAACGGTCTTACAGGCGGAAACGCTGACGGGCTTTGGCTATGTGACGCTGGAGCGGAGGAAGGGGGGCTGGACGATCACGCCACGCGATACCGCAGGGCTGCCCCGACCGTGCCGCTTCAAGAGTACAGGGATGAGTTGCGCGCCGCAGGACTG
>JAAXHF010000516.1 GCA_012271025.1 Deltaproteobacteria bacterium
CCGGGGTCGCCGCCGACCCGCTCTTCGAGCTTGATGACCTCCGCCCCGAGGTCGCCGAGCATCATCGTCGCGACCGGTCCCTGCTGGAAAATTGTCCAGTCGATAATACGAACGCCGTCTAATGGCATAGCCATCGTCTTCCCTCCTTTGGAAAAGGCCGACCGTCTGCTCGCGGTTGGCTATATCACTTCTTCTTCTTTCAGGCGGCTGATGTCCTCCCACGAGTAGCCCAGCCGGTCAATCAGTATCTGCTCGGTGTGCTCGCCGAACTCCGGCGCGGCTGCCCGGGGGTCGCCGGGTGTCTTGCTGAAGCGCACCGGCACACCCACGACCTGGGTCGGGCCCCAGGCCGGGTGCTCGTAGGGGACCACATATTCGTTCTCGATCATCTGCGGGTCGTCGGGCAGGTCGTTCACCGTGTTGACCACGGTATAGATAAAGTCTCCGCCCTCCTTGAGGGTTGCCATCCATTCATCGCGCGACTTGGCCGCAAAGCGCTCGTCCAGGACGCGAATCAGGGCGGCGCTGTTTTTGCCCCGGTCCTTCATGGTGGCAAAGCGCGGGTCGTGCTCCAACTCGGCTACGCCAACGGCCTTGCAGAAGTCCGACCAGTAGCGGTCGGCCTGAATCATGGCCAGACAGAGCCACTTGTCGTCGCCACACCGGTAGTGGTTGTACAAGGGGTTGGGCGCGCTGGACCGCTGCGAGCGGCGGAACTCCTTGCCCAGGGTCAGGCGGCAGGCCAGATTGAGGCCCTGCACCGCCATCATGCTGCCCAGGTGTGAGGTATCGACCTCCTGGCCGATGCCGTGCCGTTCGCGGACCAGCAGGGCGGTAATGACTCCCGAGGCCAGCATGATGGCTCCCATCTGGTCGGCCACGCCGCCGGCAATGCTCAGCGGTTCCATATCCGGCTCGCCGATGGCGTTCATGATGCCCGAGCGGGCCAGGCCCATGGCGTCAAACGACGGCTCGGCCGAGTCCGGGCCGATCGGGCCGTAGCCGCTGGCGCTGGCGTAGATGAGCTTGGGGTTGTACGCGGACAGGGTCTTGTAGTCGAGACCGAGCCGGCCCGCCACGCCTTTGCGGAAGTTCTGGACAAAGACGTCGGACTGCTCCGCCAGCTTATACACAATCTGTTTGGCCTCAGGCTTTTTCAGGTCCAGGGTGAGGCTTTTTTTGTGCTTGTTGTTGGCCTCGAAGTAGTAGTTGCGCTGACCGGCCATGCCGGTCCCGGCGATGCTCATCACTCCCCGGCCCGGATCGCCGCCGACCCGCTCTTCAATCTTGATGACCTCCGCCCCCAGATCGCCCAGCATCATGGTCGAGACCGGTCCCTGTTGCCAAATCGTCCAATCGAGTACGCGAATTCCTTCCAGCGGCATCACCATAGGCTTGTCCTCCTGTCTTAGGAGCGGACTCTAGCACAGGCTGGTCGCAGAGCAAAACGGAAAAAGCGGCTCGGTGGCGCTCTCTTTCCGCTCCTGACCTGCGCCTTGCTTGCCCGCCATGAAGACGCTATACAGGGGCCTTGCGCCGACAGCCTGGGGCGCATCACATGAAGGAGAACACAGCCGGCATGCGTATTGATTTTCATACCCATACGACCCGGGGCAGCGCCGACAGCAATCTCGATCCCCTGGCCATGATCGACCAGGCCCAGAAAATCGGTCTGGAAGGCATCTGTATTACCGAGCACGACAACGCCTGGAGCGATGCGGCCATCCACGACTATGCCGCCGAGCGGGGGGTGACGCTGTTTCTGGGTATTGAGGTTTCGACCGAGTGGGGCCATGTCGGTGCCTTCGGCCTCGACCGCTACGTCGGCGGCATCTACAAGGTCAAGGAGTTACGCCGGGTCATCGACGAGGTGGACGGCTTTCTGATTGCCAACCATCCCTTCCGCTATAAGCTCGACCCCCGCTTTCAGTTCATTCATAAGACCCCGGCGATTGATGTCGATGATCCCGTCTCGGGGGTCAAGGCGCTGGAAGTCTTGCAGTATGTGGACGCGATCGAGATCATCAACGGCGCCTGTTCCGAGCAGGAAAACCTGTACGCCCACGCCGTTGCCGAGCACCTGGGCCTGAAAGGCGTCGGCGGTAGCGACAGCCATTCCAGCCCGTCAATCGGCTGTGCCGTAACGGTCCTGGACAAGCCGGTCACCAGCACCCGGGAGCTGATCGCTGAACTCAAGGCCGGACGTTTTTCGGCCGGCCAGGGGCTGAACACCGGCCAGTTCAGAGCCTTCCCCGACTGAACCATGCCTGTCACCAAAGCGCTGACCATCGCCGGCTCCGACAGCGGCGGTGGGGCCGGTATCCAGGCCGACCTCAAGACCTTCTTCGCCCTGGGCGTGTACGGAACGAGCATTGTGACGGCCGTCACCGCCCAGAACACCCGGGGCGTACAGGCGGTCAGTGAGCTGCCGCCCGACTTTGTGGCCCCAAAGTTCGACAGTGTCCTGCCCGATATCGGTACCCAGGCGGCCAAGACGGGCATGCTGGCGTCCATCCCCCTGGTCACGGCCGTCAGCAAAAAAATCGCCGAGTATCAGATCCGCCGGCTTGTGGTCGATCCGGTCATGGTCGCCAAAGGCGGGCACC
>JAAXHF010000658.1 GCA_012271025.1 Deltaproteobacteria bacterium
GGACAAGTGTGCGCTTCACTTTGAACCGCTGCTAACTCGGTGCTATAGTAATTTCATGCACACTGAGACAAATCCAGCACCTTCGGGCAAGGACGCAAAAAACAGTCCCGATCCGAATTTCGAGTCATCATCGGGGCTCTCGCCGCCCCGACAGGCTCCACCTGCCTCCCCGAAAAGCAGACCCACCTGGTCGCGGCGCCGCTTCCTGGCCGCCGCCGCCGCTGGTCTTGGCATACTGGTCGGGGCCTGCGACAACGGCGAACCATCCCTGGACGCCGCCTCCCTTTCGGCATCCTCTTCAACGCCCGGCACCTACAAAGGGTATCTGCCCTGGGTTGAAATGCGCGGTCTGCGCCCCGCGGCGCCCGTCTTCACGCCGACACCGCCCAAAGCGACCCTCACCCCATTCCCAACCGATACGCCTTTCCCAACCGAAACGCCGGTCCCGACCAACACAACGGTCCCGCCGACGCCCACCTACACGCCGACACCCACCGTAACCCCGTTCCCGCCCGGCCCGCCCAGCAAGCTGGGTATCTTCATCACCCGCAACCATCCCAGCGTCTTCAACCTTCTGCGCACCGGCGGCGTCGCCGTCGTCAAGACACTGGAGCTGGACTTTCGATTCGCCCGCCAAATCAAAGAAGCCGCCCCTGCGACCCGCCTGATCGGGCGTATCGACCTGCCACAGCTGCAGTTGCAGAACCTCAATGCCAGGGCCGCTGCCCAGGAGTTCGCCAACCGTCTCTGGCCTATCGCCGACCATCCCGAGCGCCGTCTTTTCTACGACGGTTGGGAAGCCTACAACGAACCGGTGGCCGGTAACTTGGACGAATTCAAACGTCTGACCGAGTTTGAAGTCGAACGGACAAGACTCCTCGCCCAGGGAGGTCTCCGCAGCGTAATCGGCAACTTCGGCACCGGCCAGCCGGGCCCCGAAATGTGGGAGAATTTCCTGCCCGCTGTCGCCGAAGCACAGGCCCACGATGGCTGGCTGGGACTGCACGAGTATTCCGCCCCCACCATCTACTATGCCAGCACCCGTGACGGCCAGGGACGCTACCCGGGCGTGGCGCCGCATGACACCGGCTGGTTGACTCTGCGCTACCGCCAGTTCTACAATCAGGTCCTGAAGCCCGCCGGCCGCGCAATTCCGCTGGTGATGACCGAACTGGGCGTAGACGGCCTCGTGACCAATCGTCCGGGCCCGCAAGACGCCAAAGGCTGGCAGCACTTCCAGGAGTACTGGGCCCAGCACGGCTTCGGTTCATGGGGCCCGGGTGCATACGTGGAGCAGCTCGTCTGGTATGATCAGGCAATGCAACAGGATTCCTACGTGTTGGGCGGCTGCATTTTCGCCCTGGCAGGCAGCCCCGGCTGGGAATCGTATGAGATCGGCGGGCACGTGGAGTCGGTTCTGCACCAGTACCTGAGCGTCCATCCGCAGCGCTAGCCGCTTCGGCTCTCCTCAGATCCGGCGGGCCGGCACCAGACAACCGCCGACTGAGACTCGCGACCCAACGATCATCTTCCGTTACGGTGAACTCTCTG
>JAAXHF010000688.1 GCA_012271025.1 Deltaproteobacteria bacterium
GTGATTGCCTATCAGATGCCGTAAGGCGGAGATGTCTCAATCGGCTACAAGCTTGGAATTACTCCGCACGGGTGTGGATAGCGCTGGAGCCGCGGAGCTTGGCCCCGTCATTCAGGAAGCACCGGTCCTAATGGGTCGGTGAGGATTGAAACATCCACACAGGGACGCCGGTGATCCCCTCCAGAGCGTAGCACCCAACCTGCGGGTTGGGCGAGGATTGAACCCTGGTTTCGGTCGGCTGGGGCGCGCCGAGGGCGGGACCGGCTCGTCTCCCGGCCGCTGGCCCGCGAGGCTGCCGCCGCGATGATAAAGCGCCCGCACGGGCCGCTGGCTTACCCGTCCAGGTCTGCGCTCACAGCTTCCGGGGAACCGGCATCCCCGAATATGTGAGATCCGGGGGACCGCGAGAGACGGCGGCCCGGCTTGCCGACCACGAGTCCACCCGCACCCCCCAGCTCTCTCACCGACTCAACGACGAGGTGACGCTTGACGCAATCGAGAAAATCTCCATTGAGGGCCTTCGGCCCAGGGGTGCGGGCAAGGCCCCGCGCTCTGTTTTTCTTTCCTTGCTGCCTTGCTTGCCTGAGTCTGGTAAAAAGAATCCCCAGTCAAGGGTGAACTCCACTTCGCTCACAGCCACGCTGCCTTTGACTTCTGCGCCTCTTTTTTTACTGGCCGGGTGAGCATATCTTTTCGGAAGGAGGACGCTATGGAACACGAAATCTCCGCTATGTGGGCGCAAGTCTGGGTGACCGCTGGCGTTGGCCTTTTGCAATGTGCGTTGATCGCTGGAGGCTTGTGGACGATGAAGCTGAGCGGAGAACAGCGTGACCGCCAGCTCGACTTGATGGAAACCGCCCAGCGAGAGCAGGCGGAACGCCAGGGCGCGGCGCTTGAACGCCAGGGCGGAGCTGTTGCGGCGCGGCCAGTAGCCGTCCCCCTCCCGGCCGGGCGGGGCAAAGCCCGGCAAGGAGGCCACCATACGACGTACTCAATGGGCGCAGGATGGCAGAACCGAAAGGAGGCAGCCCGTGACAAAACGCCCGCGCTTGTCAGACGACCATTGCAGCGCACGAGGCGCGGCGGCCAGGGCGGTAGGAAAAAGGGGGAACGAGGCTGCCCTGCGACGGTGGTGAGTGACACAACAGCCGCGCAGGTCGGGGAAACCTATCAAACCGAGCGCCGCTTAGCGCTGTAAGTCCCTGATTTTTCTGGACTGCACCGGGTCGCCGGCGCGTCGTCAGCGACACGACACACGATTGCTCCACACTCAGAGGAGAGCCGCCTCACCGGAATGCCGAAGAACGTGTACGCTCGCAGACTCACCCGGTAGTTCTGCGTCTGGCCGGCGTAGCGTTGCCGGCGTGATAAGGGACAGGCGGGATCTGGCTCCACGGCAAGGACTTGGATTTTTGGCACCAGCCCGCGCACGAGAATCGGGGTGCTGAAACAGTGGCGGTTCGCCCGGACAATTGCTCTCTGGGCCACCTGCTGCTCCTCCCCTGCAAATTGGTCAAGCCCATCGCTGACCACCAGCCAGGCCACCCCAAAGCCCACCATGAGAACGGCGACCAGCCGCACATACAGCACTACGGCCCGTACCGTCAACCGCCAGAGGCGCTGTAACACGCGGGTCACGCTCATGTCAGACTCTCCTGAAAGGACGCGCTGACTGTCACATGGGTCAGGCACGTCTGCTTTGGCTCCTCAGCAGGAGGATGACCCATTACAGCGTACAACGATTCTCCTCACCGGAAGTCTGAAGAACGTGTACGCTTGGATATGCACCCGGTAGTTCTCATGCGGCAGGTGGGGAGCATAACACTCTGGATCGCGGCCCGCCGGAAGACACTTCTCCCACTCCCAAACCTGCAACAGACGCCTGCGGGGAGACAGTGTCTGGCACGCTGGATCAGCGTGCACCTCGACGACGCGCAGCCGCGGTACAATCGCCCGGACGATGGGATTGTCAAGGCAGCCAACCGTGCCCAGGATCAAGGCTTCCTGAGCTGCCACCCGCTCCACTCCTACAAATTGGTCGAGCCCATCGCTGACCAGCACCCAGGTGCTCCCATAGCCCGCAACGACGAAGGCGACCACGCCTGCGGGCAGCATCACCGAGAGGACCGCCAGCCGCCAGAGGAGGCGACAGAAACGTGTCACGCTCATACGGGCATCTCCCAACACGCTCTCGACCGTCCCAGTTCCTGCAACCCTCAATCCCTCCCAGTACCCGTAGGCGGGGACCCATTCTTTAGCGCTCGTGCCTCTGGCGTAACAACTCAGCCAACACCTGCCCTTGCTGTTCCAGCGCCTGGCTTTGGCGGTCGAGGGTCTGACCGAGCTGGACGAAAGCTTGTGCGTGCTGCTCGGCCTGGCGGTCGCCGCGGCGCACGAGTTCGGCAAACTGCTCGGCCTGCTGCGCCAGTTGGGCATCCCGCTGCTGGCCCGCGCCCCGCATCATCCACAAGCCCCAGGTCAGCACGCTGGACTGGACTACGCCGACAATGGCGGCCACCCAGACTTGGGCCTGCATGACCCCGACCCGCGTCTGGGCCAGGACGAGTTGGGCTTGGGCGAGGGCTAAGGCCGCGCTTTCGTATTCACTCATAGCAGCTCCTGTAG
>JAAXHF010000544.1 GCA_012271025.1 Deltaproteobacteria bacterium
CCGTTCCACCACTTCATGGTGACCAGGTCGCCGAACCACATGTGGGCGTTTTCGTGCGACACCACGTCGGCCACCCGCTCCAGCTCGCTGCGCGCCGCCCGGTTCTCGTCGACTAGCAGCGCGGTTTCACGGAAGGTGATAGCGCCCAGATTCTCCATGGCGCCGAAGGCAAAATCGGGAATGGCGATCAGGTCGAGCTTGTCGCCGGGATAGCTGCGACCGTAGTAACGGTTGAAAAACGCCAGCGAGGCGGCGCCGATGGCCTGGCCGAATTTCGCCAGGTGGAGCTTGCCCGGCACCGCCCAGACCCGCAGCGGCGTGCCGTCAACGTCGGTCGGCTCGGTCGCCTCGAACTCGCCGACAATGAAGGCGACCAGGTAGCTCGACATGGTGATCGTATCGGCAAAGACGACCTCTTTCTGCTGTGTGGCGGGCAGGGGCGTCTCGCGCACGATGGCCGCGTTGGAGATGGCGGTCAGGTCGGCGTCAATCACCAGGGTCACCTGAAAAACCGCCTTGAGCGCCGGCTCGTCCCAGCACGGAAACGCGCGGCGAGCGTCGGTGGATTCAAACTGGGTTGAGGCCAGCACCTTCTCCTGGCCGTCGGCCGTGGTGTAGGTGCTGCGGTAAAAGCCGTGCAGCTTGTCGTTGAGGATCCCGCTGAAGCTGATCCCCAGGGTCCAGGCGCCGGGGGCGAGGGGCTGGGGAAAGTGAAAGCTCGCCCGTTCCTGCTCGTTGTCGAGGCTGACCGTGCCGTCCAGGGTCTGGCCGTCCGGACCGCTGGCGGATACGCTGTGGATGGTCAGCTCAATGGCGTTCAGCACAATCTCGGTGACCGGCTCGTGGACGGTGATGTCCACCGTCTCTTCCCCGTCAAAGGTAAACGCGCGCAGGTCAGGGGTGAGGCGGATGGCGTAGCGCTGAGGGCTGACCTGGGTGGGAAGCTGATAGGCCGGCGTGTGTGTCATGAGAGCCTCCGTATCCGGGCGGCGTGGAATCCCGCCTCGGTTCTGGTCGAGGAGATACCAGAAACCGCGTCTTCTTGGAATCGGGTCGTCTGAAAATCGGGTCCTCTTGGCAAACCGCCGTCCGAGCGCTATGGACAGTAGGGAGCCCTGGCGGACAGATGTTCTCTGAACGACGGAGGGGGATATGGCCAAGGATTACGACGACGATACCGATCTTGATCGTGACGTAATAACCGAGACCGAGAAAAAGACCAAAAAGCCACCGCTGTACAAGGTGCTGCTGCACAACGACGACTACACGACGATGGAGTTCGTCGTGTACATCCTGCAGTCGGTCTTTAACCACGACGCCACCAAAGCCACCCAGGTCATGCTGCACGTGCACCGCAAAGGCATGGGGGTGGCCGGGGTGTATACCTACGAGGTGGCTGAGACCAAGGTGGACAAGGTCCACTCACTGGCCAAGAAGTACGAGTTTCCCCTGAAATGTAGTATGGAAGAAGCCTGATCCTGCGGCCGCCCAACAGGACGACCGCAGAGAACACAGCTTCCCGGGCCAGGCCCGCGGAAGGAGTGGAGCGGAGAATGCAAATTAGTCGGGAATTTGAAATCGCCCTGACCTTGGCGATCAAGGAAGCCAGACAGCGTCGCCACGAGTTTCTGTGTCTCGAGCACGTGTTGTACGCCCTGTCGTTTGACGAGGATGTGGCCGAAATCCTGCGTAACTGTGGCGGCAAGGTCGAACAGCTGCAAAAGGACTTGGTGCAGTTCTTCGAGGACAACATCGAGGCTCTGTCCGAAGAGAGTGACGTCGACCCCCAGCAAACCTCGGGCTTTCAGCGGGTCTTGCAGCGGGCGGCCATGCACGTCCAGTCCAGCGGCAAAGACCTGGTCGAGGGGCGCAACTTTCTGGTCGCGCTGTTCCGGGAAGAAAACAGCCACGCCCTGTACTTTCTGCAAAAGCAGGGCATCAGCCGCCTCGACGTGCTGAACTACATCTCGCACGGCATCTCCAAGGTCCAGCCCGACGACGAGGACGACGA
>JAAXHF010000446.1 GCA_012271025.1 Deltaproteobacteria bacterium
GACTGGCGTTGCTGCGGGTCCCGGAACACATAGAAAATCCCCGGCCCGGCCGGCACGCTCGAAGCGCCGAGCACCGTGTCGATCCACTCGCGGAGTTCCTGCTGTTCAAAGAATTTCTGGAAGGTCCCGCGACGGGTAATACCCCCGTCGGTGTGGGGGGTCAGCGTATCGAGCGCCGCCTCCAGGCTGAGGCGGGCGGACACGATCAGCACTTTGCGGGCCAACGCCCAGGCCCGCCGCAGAGCGTCGGTGCGCTCGCCCGGGTTTTCGATCACGTTGACCACATAGCCCAGATTCACAATATCGGCCGGCGTCCGCTCGTTGTCCGGGAAATAGGCCGGGTCCCAGCCCCGGCAGGGAATCTCCCGATGTCTGAGATGCAGGATATCCGTGCCCCGCCCGCAGCCATAGTCAAAGACGCTCGTCTCTCGGGTAATGAGGCCGTCCTCAAGCGCCAGCCGGACCGGCCGGGACAGGTCGGTCCGGGTGATTGCGGTGCGGTGTCGCTCGATTGTGGGCGCTGCCATCGGCTCGTCGGCTGCTCGTGCCATGATTTGCCGAGCAGGGGTCTCCGGCTGGCCACTATAATCTGGGTTCGGCGTGTTCTCAATATCGCGCCGTCTTTGCCCAACCCCTTGCACACTTTTGTCCGGCCTGACTACAATGGCTCACCGAATCGAGGGACAAAGGAGGGACTCGGAATGGCAAAAGGTAAACAAGTATTTGATCCGCTGGACGCGGCCCTGGTGCGGACCGATGCAGAAGAGTGGATTCAGAGCGGCGACGGGAATCAGTTCAAGGTGCTGCGGATCAGCAAAGAGACCGGAGCCTGGAGTGCCCTCATCAAGGCCGACAAGGGCCAGGTGAATCCGCCCCATACGCATCTGGGCGCGGCCGATTTCTACGTCATCTCCGGGGGCTTCGACTACCGGGGCGGGTCTGCCCGGACCGGGGATTGGGTCTACGAGCCGGCCGGCGCGGTGCACGAAGCCACCTCCCATCC
>JAAXHF010000037.1 GCA_012271025.1 Deltaproteobacteria bacterium
TACACAGGATCGTAATTTGCTCTAAGGGAGCGTTCATGCCGAGTCCCCGCGCCCGACTGCCGCATGGACACCTGCTCCTGCCGCCTCTTCGGCCGCCAGCATGGGCATCAACTCCTCGACCGACACCTTGCGCCGCTTGAACCACAGATAGAGCCCGCTGCTGAGCACAATGATGGTCAGGATATCGAGCAGCGCCCACAGAATCTTCAGCGGGAGGCCACTGTAGTCACCGAAGTGGAGCGGTTGCGAGATCAGCAGCGCGGTCACATACCAGGGCAGCTCTTGGCTGGCGGTCAGTTCGCCGGTCCGGGCGTCAACCAGCACCGGCTTGAGCAAGCGTGCGGTCAGCGGCGTTACCCCGCGCATGAACGCCGCATAGTGGTGCTGGCCGGCGAACGACGTGCCTGGAAAGGCGACAAAGGCCAACTCCAGGTGGGGTTCGACAGTGCGGGCCAGGTCGGCTGCGGCCTGGACCGAGCCGAGGGTCGTGGGCGGCGGCGCGTCATGGTAGGCCCTGGTCATGGCGGCCAGTTCGGTCAGCTGCCAGTAGCCGAGCATCGGTCGCGCCAAAGTGTTGATCACGCCGGTCACGCCGACTACCAGCGCCCAGACCAGGGTGACGATGCCGAGCAGGTTGTGGAGGTCCAGCCATCTGAGGCGGACCGTGCGTTCCCGGCGCACCGTGCCGAACGACAGCTTGCGCATGAACGGCCCGTACACCACCGCGCCCGAGACCAGCGCTGCGGCAAACAGCAGTCCCATCAGGCCCAGGAAGAGCGTGCCCGGCAGACCGACCAGGAGGCTGATGTGCAGCCGCAGCAGCAGGTGTAGAAACCCTTCGTCGAGATCGGGCGCTTCGCGGAGCACGTCTCCGGTCCGCGCGTCGAACTTGAAGCCGGCCGTGGCTTCGCTGGCACCGGGCGTCTCGGCCATGACAACGAGCCACACGTGCGGTTCGTCCGGGGGGCGAAAGACGATCTGCACGGCGTCGTTCGGCCGTCTCTGGCGGGCCGTGGCGATCAGGGCATCGAGATTCGCCCGGGGCGCGGCGGCGGGCAGGACCGCAGGCTCGGCCTCATCTCCCACGAGGTGATCGATCTCGTGGTGAAAGATCAGCGGCAGGCCGGTGAGGCACAGCAGCAGGATGAAGGCTGTGCAGACCAGGCTGGTCCACCTATGCAGGAGATACCACAGCTTGAATGCGCGACGGGTCATCAGCTCCTCCCAGGCGAAGCGCGACACACCTGTTTACCAATACGCCTCAACGCCAAAGCCCAACTCCCACGGGTAGCCGGTGTTCCCCGTTGGACAGCAGTGCCACGCGTTCCTCCTTAGCCGTGTCTGGGCAACCCGGCGTCTAATAGCGCAGTTCCAGCCCAAGGCCGTACTCGCGCGGGCTGCTCACACTGGCAAAATCCCCGTAGCTCTGTAGCCCGTAAAAATTGTTGAAGAGGTTGGTGGCGAACACAAACAGACGCACGGCGGTGTCGGGCAGGTGCGCCGGGCGCCAGGTGTAGGACAGCTGCGCGTCGGCGAAAAAGTACGAATCTATGGCCAGTTCCGGCGTGTTGTCGTCGTCGCTGTAATAGTCGTCGGTGAAGCGGCCCTGCGTGCTGAACACGAGGTTGGGCCAGGGCTCGGCCGTCAGACCAAAACTGAAGCTGAGGCTGGGCGCGCGCTCAAACTCGTTCCCCTCCATGGCCGGATTCTGCTTGTTACGGCGAATCTCGGTATCCAGCAGGCCCAGGCCGACAAATACCGACACAGCCTCGACCGGCCAGTACATAGCCTCGATTTCCGCACCGTAGGCCAGTGCATCGTCGGCGTTGTCCAACTCGGTCACGACCTGTCCCTGGACCGGGATATTGTTGGCCCGTTGGGCGTCATCGAAGTCGGTCACGAAGACATTGGCGTTCAGCCGCAGACGCCGGTCCAGCCAGAACGAACGGAGGAACATCTCGTAGTTCCACAGTCGCTCCTCGTCGAACTCGTCAACCTGGCCGGTGAAGAAAGACAGGGTGGTCCCGCCGGGGTTGAACCCGCGCGATACCTGAACGCCGACCCGGATATCCTCGGTCAGGTCGTAGGCCAGGCTGGCCTTGGGCAACACCTCATCGAAGGTCTTGTCGTAGTCTACCCGAAACGCGCCGGCGGCCAGGGTGCCGAACCGATCCTGGTTGTCCCGCTGATAGCGGAGTCCGCCGGTCAGATGCAGCCGGGCGGTGAGGGACCATGTGGCCTCGCCGAATACCCCGACGCTCGTTTTGTCGTCGCTGAAACGGTTGTCCTGGCCCAGACGAAACCCGGCCAGGTCAATCATCTCGTCATTATTGGTGAAGACGGTGTACACCCCGGCAATAGCCGAGATGGGGATGCCCTGCCGGTCGAAGGTCAGCAGTGTCTCATTCGTGAACTCGTCGCTCTCAAGCCGGGCCACGCCGGTTCCCGGAGGAGCGTAGCGGCGAAACAGTACGTCTGCGTAGGTAAACCGGTTGGAGAGGGTAAACCCGTATTCAAACGCATAGACCAGGTCGGCAATCAGGCTATGGGTTTCGGTCCGCATGGACGAAAACTGCGGAGCCAGGCGACGGCGGCTGACAAAAGGACGGCCCACGTTTTCCGTCTGGGGTCCCAGGACATCGGTGTAGGCGTAGGTCAGCTTGGCGCTCAGATTGGGCAGGGCGGTCGGCTCGAACAACAGCTTGCCGCGCGTGGACAGATAGCTGTCTTCTTTGCGATCAACGCCGGTTTTTTCGTCAGGAAAGGCGAACTTCAGAAAGCTCTCCGTATCCCGATAGTCGACCGTGGCGCGAAACGCGAGTTGGTCGGCAAGCAGCGGCCCCGACACCATGGCCGAGCCCTGGTAGGTATCGAAGTTGCCGCCAATGCCACGGGCCGCAGCCTCATACTCGTAGGTCGGGTCCTTGGTCTGCACGAAAACGGCCCCGGCGATCGAATTGCGGCCCTGGGTGGTGGTCTGAGGCCCACGGAAAACCTCGACTCGCTCGATATCCCAGGCCGAGGTCAGGCCGAAAATGTATTCGTTGTAGCTGAGCGGCCGACCGTCAACCATGGTCGTCGTGCGCGGCCGGGCGCCGCCCAAAAACGAGTTCACTCCGCTCAGGATACCCGTCGAGTTTTGCCCCCGAATAGTGGGTCCATTGTTATTGGCATTGCTTATCTGGACATTCGGGGTCAGCCCCAGAATGGTGTCAACGCGGTCGGGGCCGGCGAAATTGCGCAGGTCGTCGTCCGTCACCACGTACACGCTCGAAGGGGTCTCCTTGACCGACCGGGTCACGCGCTCCCCGGTGACGAAAAGCTGCGGGAGTTCCTCGACCGGCGTCCCTCGCCCGCTCCCCACCGACTGGCTCGCCTCGACGGCGCTTTCGGGCGGCTCCTGCTGGGCAAAAAGCCCGGACGGATTCCACACCAGTCCGGCTCCAATGCCGACCAGCAACGCTGTAAGCCTGACCTTGTTCATATTCTCTCTCCCGCTGTCTGCCTGGTCTGCCTGCTTTCCGAATCCCGAAACAAAAAGAGCCCGTGAGGAGGTTTTCCTCACGGGCTCTCGGCTCTTTGGCCTGTGGCCTCTTAAACCTAATTGAATTTGAGAATCAATTTCATCTGGAACTATACTGCTGTTCTCCTTCTGTCAAGCACGGGCCGCAGAGGCTGCCTTTGCTCAGAAGACATACGCCGTCCGTAGATAGAACAGATCGTTGCGGTCGAACACCCCGGCGCCCGAGTCCTGCTGTCCCTCAAAGAGCAGCACCCCGGCGTCAATCTTCCAGTGGTCGCCCAAGGCATACGCCCCGAACACCTCCAGGGCCAGACCGCTGTCGTTGATGCCGTACAGGCCGCGCAGCCCGGCGTCGAGGTCGTCGCGGAGAAATTTGTCGCCGATGCTGAAGGTGAGGCCGTAGCCGTTGGCGTCTTGGCCCAGCGTCGGTCGGGCGCCGAAAATATGGTCACTGAACGCTTGCAGGTTGACGTACAGGCTACGCAGAAAGGTCCGGTCCCAGCCCAACACGGCCTGCAGATAGGGCCGCATGTCGATGTGGCCGGCGGTGGTGCTGAAGGGAAACGCCGGCTTGTAGGCCAGCTCGCCCCGCACTGTGGACTGGGCCAGCCCGACGGCGAAATTCAGGCCGTAGCCGACAAAGTGGGGATAGCGAGCTGTGATGCGGGGTCGGCCGTCACCGGTCAGGCCGCCGGTGAAGACCGCGCTGTCGGTAAAACCGTTGTAGTAGCTCAGGCCCAAATCGTAGCCGGAGCGATAGGTGGTCAGACGCAGGGCGAATTCCGGGGCGTAGGGTTCGACGATCCGAAACACGACGGCGCCGTCCCGCGCGGCCCGGCGCAAACGCCTCAGGCCGGCGGGCTGCCAGGGGTCGCCAAAACCGGGCAGCTCGCTCACCTCGGCGCGGGGGATGAACACCCCCTCAACAATGACGCCGCCAAGGGCGAGTTCGGCCTCGACCAGCGGGATCGGCAGACGGCGGCTGGTCCGCGCGTTGGCCAGCGGGTCCCGGCTATCGACCGGGTTGATGAGATCCATAGTGTTCACCCCGTCGGTCACCCCCCAGCGCACCAGCTTCTGGCCGAGCGTGATATCCAGCCGCGACGTGTCCCACAGCAGATAGGCTTCGCGCAGCTCGGCGCGGAAGAGCTGCGGCCCGTGGTCCGCCAGTTCGGCTGCGGCCTCGGCTTCGGCCAGACCGCTTACAAAGGCGCGAAACGACCCATAGCTCAGCGGCAGCTCCAGCCACACGCGCTGGCGCAGCGAGACCGGCTCGCCGATGGTGTCGAAGCGGAGCTGGTTGCGGCTCTCCAGATAGCCGCCGAGCGGCAGCCGGCCCGGCCACCAGCCCGTCTCCGGCGGCGTCGCCAGCTCGGCGCCCAGCCTGTTTATGGTCAGGTCGATGTCGGCCAGCGGGTCACCGGCGGTCGGGTCCGCAGCCGCCGGCTGATTCGACCACCAGCCCGTCTCCGGCGGCGCCGAGACCTTGGCGCCCAGCCTGTCTATGAGCCGGTCGATATCGGCCGACGGGTCGCCGGCGGTCGGTTCCGTAGCCGCCAGCCGACACACCAGCGCGAGCCACACCACGGGGACCTGCCACAGGACTGAGCGGGACACTCGAAGCATGAGCCCAGGGCTGATCTGACCGAACTCCGCGCCGGCTTGACGAGGTGGGCGCTAGCGTTGCAGCACGGTCTGCTCAAACAGCGTGTCGTCCAGCCC
>JAAXHF010000113.1 GCA_012271025.1 Deltaproteobacteria bacterium
GCTCCCAGGGATCGACCGGATACCAGGTGCCGCGACCGCCAAAGGTGGTAGCGGCGGCTTTGGCGCCCACCGGGGCGAGCATCAGGCGCGAGCCCAGCAGCTTCCAGCTGCTGGCGCTGATGTAGCCCGAGTAGCCAAAGAAGTCCTCGTTCAGAAAGCCCGAGTCAAACGAGGCGTCCTCATGCTTGACGATCAGCTTGCGAATCTTGCGGCTGGCCGGGGTGTACATCCAATCCGCATCCTTGGCGCCGTCCTTGGCGAAGCGGTGCTTGAGGCTCATGGTGTTCTTGAGGTCAAACGGGGTGATCATGTGAAAAAACTCTTTCTGCAACACCCCGTCCTCTTCCCAGCGGTTGGCCTCGGCCCGCGGCCGGTGCATGCCCTGGGCCACGACATAGTAGTTCTCGAACTCCCGGTCGGCCTCGCCCGAGGCGTCGAGCAGCCGAAAGGTATTCCACACCTGGATGGTATCGCCGAGGTCGCGGTGGCGCACATTCCAGGCCGCCTTCTCCCCGGCCTGGGGGTCGGCCGGGTCAAGCACGGGGAAGGGCAGGCCGGCCACATAGCCGCTCAGCTCGCCGTCGTCCCCGATCCGGACCTGGCCGGCGTGCTGGCGAGTGGCTTCGATATACGCCTCGCTGACCGGCAGATCGGTCGTCTCCTGGACGCTGAAGGCGAACTCTCCAGCTTTGATCTTGTCCAGGATTTCCGCCGGCAGATAGCTCTCGGCAGCCTGCCACGAGTCTGCCGAGATGCTTGTCCCCGGCTCCAGGCCGGCCAGAGCCGGCTTCTCTACGGCATACGGATGAAAAGCCTGTTGGATGAGGGCGTCGTCGAGCTGAGTCTGTTGGGCCAGGGCCGGCTGCCAGCCGCCAGCGAGCAGCAGGCCGACGAGGAATGCGCGCCATGCGTGTTTCATGTTGTCCTCCTGTCTTTTTTGTCAGAGCTGCCCCTATGTATCAGACTCGGCAAAGTGAAGCAGCCCCTACCGCGCGGTGCTCACGGCTGTCGTGTGGTCAGCCCGCGCGGTGGGAGAGGTGGTGTGCTGCGGCAGGGGCGGGAGTC
>JAAXHF010000114.1 GCA_012271025.1 Deltaproteobacteria bacterium
GCATTCAGCGCCGTTTTGAGGTCAAGGGCGAGGTCGCCGGGGTGCTGGTTGTTGACGACTATGCGCACCACCCCGAGGAACTGCGGGCGACCCTGCGGGCGGCCCGTGAGGGGAGCTGCCAGGCCGACCCGGCGCGGCGCCTGGTGGCGCTGTTCCAGCCCCACCGCTATTCGCGCACCCAGGATCTGTTTGACGAGTTTCTGTCCGCTTTTGATGATGCCGACACGGTCCTGCTGACCGAGATCTACCCGGCCGGTGAGGAGCCGCGAGCCGACGTGTCGGGCCATCGGCTGTACCGGGCGCTGCGCCGGCGCGGTCATACCGAGGTCCGTTTTGTTGCCGACCGGGAAGGGCTGGCCCGGGCGGCTCTCGACTGCGTCCGGCCGGGTGACATGGTCATGACCCTGGGTGCCGGGGATATCCACCGGACTGGGGACGAGCTGCTGGCGCTGCTGCAAAAGAGAGGGACGGGTGCAGGCTGAACGGAAAAACCGACTGCTGCGGCTGCTGAGCGACCACGTCTGCCAGGTCCGTCGCGATGTCATACTGGCCCGCTATACGTCTTTTCGGATTGGCGGTCCGGCCGACATCTTTGTCGAACCCCACAGCCTGGCCGAACTCCAAGCCGTCGTCGGGCTGGTCAGAGCCGAAGGGCTGCCGCTTTTTGTCCTGGGCGGAGGCAGCAATCTGCTGGTCAGCGATGCGGGCATCCGCGGTGTTGTCGTCAAGCTCGGCAAGGGGTTTAATTATAGCCGGTGGAGCGAGTCCGGGGCCGACCGGACCGCGCGGCGGGTGCGGGTTGGCGCTGGACGTTCGCTGGGCCGCTTTGTCCGCGAAGCCGTGGCCAAGGGCTATGCCGGGGTGACGTTTGCCGAGGGCATCCCCGGCAGTGTGGGTGGCGGGCTGTTGATGAATGCCGGCGCTTTTGGCGGGGAGTTGAGTCAGGTTGTGGAAATGATTCGGGGTGTTGATCGTGCCGCTCGGGTGGTGTGTCTGTCGGCACAGCAACTCGGCTTTGGCTATCGTCGCACCGCGCTGCCACCCGACTTCATTGTGGCCGAGATCGGTTTTCGCCTGTCCCCTCAGGAGCCGGCCCGGCTCGGCACGGTCATGCGCCGGGCGCAGACACGCCGCCGGACCAGCCAGCCGCACGGCTCTCCCAACGCGGGCTCGGTGTTCAAAAATCCGCCCGGTGCTTATGCCGGTCGTCTGATTGAGCTGGCTGGGCTGAAAGGCGCCCGTTGCGGGAAGGCGCAAGTGTCCGAGCAGCACGCCAATTTCATCCTGAATACCGGTGGCGCGCGGGCGGCCGAGGTAAAGCGGCTGATGGAACACGTCCAGCGCACGGTGTGGGCTGCCCACCAGGTGTGGCTTGAGCCGGAGCTGCGTCTGGTCGGAGACTGGGAGCAGGGCCGGGGAGGACCGAGCCCGGCTGTCCACGCATCTGAGAAGGGGCCATGAGTACCGAGAGCCCGCGCTGGCGCGGAAAAACGGTCGGCGTGCTGCTGGGCGGCGTATCGGCCGAGCGCGAGATTTCGCTGCGAACCGGTAGTGCGGTGTGTGAGGCGTTGCGCAGCCTGGGCTACGCTGTGACCGCCATCGAGGTCCAGGCTGACGGCGGGTGGCTGAGCCAAGCGCGCCAGGTCGATGTGGTGTTCATCGCCCTGCACGGAAAGTTTGGCGAGGACGGCACGGTCCAGGCCGTCCTGGAGGTGTTGGGGATCCCCTATACCGGCTCGGGCGTCCTGGCCAGCGCGCTGGCCATGAACAAACCCATGGCTAAACGGATATGGCACACCCACGGGATTCCGACTCCGGCCTGGGAGGTGATCGACACCCGGGCGGCGGACAGGAAGCTCGCTACGCTGTCGTTTCCGGTTGTGGTCAAACCGATCGCCGAGGGCTCGAGCGTGGGGGTGAGTATCGTGCGCTCCAGCCCCGATCTGCCCGCAGCCCTGGCCGAGGCGTCCCGGTTTGACGCGGCCAGCCTGGTTGAGGCGTATATCAGCGGCCACGAAGTGACGGTCGGGATTCTGGGCGAGCAGACGCTGGGAGCGATGGAGGTCATTGCCAAGGGAGAATTTCACTCCTACGAGGTCAAGTATACGGCCGGCCGAGAGGAGTTCCTGATGCCCGCCCCGCTTGCGCCTGCGGTGTATGAGCGCGTGCTCAGGATTGCCCTTGAGGCCCACCGGGCGCTGGGCTGCGACGGCTATAGTCGGGTTGATACGCGGGTGACCGAAGACGGGCAGATTTTTGTGCTGGAGGTCAATTCCTTGCCCGGGCTGCACGAACTCAGCTATTTGCCGCGCATTGCCGCCCACGCCGGGCTGGACTACGCGGCGCTGGTCGAGGCGATTTTGCAGCGCGCCACCCTCTACAGCCAGGGGAGGGCGGGATGAAACACACGCTGCCGACCGTGCTCTCAACAAGAACGCATTCGGCTCGATCATGGGGCACGAGGCTGCTCGTCTTCCTCCTCCTGCTGGGCGGCGTGTGGATCGTGGGGGGACAGCTGATCCGTTTCGTCGCCGACCAGCCCTATTTCGCCCTCCGGCACATCGTCGTCCACATCGACGGGCGGCTGTCGCAGGCCGATATTCGACGCTGGAGCGGTCTACACGCCGGTATGCCGGTCTTCGAGGTCGACCGCCGGCAGGTCGAAACCCGGCTGCTTGACCAGGCCCGAATCCTTCAGGCCCGGGTCGAACGCCGCCTGCCCGACGCCGTTCACATCCGGGTCGAGGCGCGTCGTCCCGTCGCCGTTGTCCAAGGGGCGCAACTCGTCTATCTTGATCGGCACGGCGGCTACTTTTTTGCCCCCGAGCTTTCGACCGCCCGACTCGATCTGCCCTATGTCAGTGGTGTGGCCGATCTGCGGCTGGACGCGCCCGCCGCCCGCCGCGCGCTGGGCGGCGTCCTGCGGCTGTTGGCGGTGAGTCGGCTGTGGTGGGAGCAGCTGTCTGAAATTCGCTGGGAGCGGGACGCGGGCTATAGCCTGTTTCTGGCCCGGCGACAGATAACGATTCGGGTCGGCCGGGAAACGCGGTCCGAAAACTTGGCCCGTATCGGGCGGGTGCTTGAAACCTGGCCGGTCGATGGGCCGGCGGCCGTGTTTGACGCCCGCTTTCGGAATCAGGTGGTGGTCCGTCCGGTTCCGGCTGTCACCCCAGCGCTGGCCCGCGGGGGAGCTGCCGAGGGAGAAGAAGACGATGCATAAGGATGCCGCTCTCCTGGTGAGTCTCGATATTGGGAGTTACAAAACCGCGGTGATTGTGGCCCGCCAGAGCCTCGAGGGATTGGAAATCCTGGGGATCGGCAGCGCCCTGTCCCAGGGCTTGCGCAAGGGCCTGATTCTCAATGTCGAAACGACCGCCCAAACCATCCGCCAAGCCGTTGAGGAAGCCCAGACCGGCGCCAACTGCGACATCTATGAGGTGAGCAGCGGCATTGTCGGCGGCTATGTCGAGGGGATCACCAGCCAGGGCCTGGTCATTATTGAGAACCAGGAGGTGCAGGACGAAGACCTGCGGCGGGTTATTGAGGTGGGTCGTACCCGGGCTCTATCCGCCGACTGTGAGATCCTGCACGTCATGCCGCAGGAATTCCTGGTCGACGGCCAGGATAGGGGCACGAATCCGGTCGGCAGCTCCGGCGTTCGTCTCGAGACGGCGGTCCATCTGGTGGCGGTGTCCAGCAGCGCCGTTCAGACCATCACCAAGTGCTGTGAGCGGGCCGGTCTGTCTGTGCGCCGACTGCATTTTACCGCCCTGGCTGCGGCCGAGGCCGTGCTGACCCCGGAGGAGAAAGAAATGGGGGTGGCGCTGCTCGATATTGGCGGCGGGACAACGAGCGTGATTGTCTTTGCCCGTGGCGTGCCCCAGCATACGGCGGTGCTCCGGGTCGGTGGACATAATATCACCAACGATTTGGCGGTCGGCTTGCGCACGCCGCTGGCCGAGGCGGAAAAGATCAAACAACAGCACGGCTGCGCGCTGGTGGACCTGATCCTGCCCGGCGAAACGATTGAGATGGCGCGCCTCGGCGGGCGCGAGCCGGTCCAGTTGCTGCGGCGCCGGCTGGGGGAACTCATCGAACCGCGGGCTGAAGAAATCTTCAGTCTGACCAAAGCCCAGCTCGAGCCGACGGATCTGCTCGATGAACTCGGTTCGGGCTTGGTGCTGACCGGCGGCGGAGCCATTTTGGCGGGCATGCCCGAGCTGGCCGAGCGGGTTTTTCAACTGCCTGCCCGACGCGGGACGCCGCCCCATCTGGACGGCCTCATTGACGAGCAGACTAGTCCCATGTACGCGACTGGTCTGGGGATTCTCTTAGCCAGCGTACAGGAAGGACATCAGAACGGTATTGGGCCCCTCCGTCAGGGTCGCGGATGGCAAGGCGTCCGGGAACGCGTGGTGGAGTGGATTCGCGATTTTTTTTAGCGTATGGACTTCCCGCCGAGGGAGGGACTGAGCAAGGAGGTGTGAGATGCTTGAGTTTGTGGAGAATGATAGAGATGGGGCGCAGATCCGTATCGTCGGCATTGGGGGCGCGGGAGGCAATGCCATCAATACCATGATTAGTGCCGGGCTGGTCGGCGTCGACTTCATTGTTGCCAACACCGATGCCCAGGCCTTGCAGATGAATCTGGCGCCGACCAAGATTCAGCTCGGCACCGATTTGACCAAAGGACTGGGAGCCGGCGCCAATCCCGAGGTCGGACGCCGCTCCACGATTGAGAGCGAGGAGGAGATCGGCGGGCTCTTGCAGGGGGCCGACATGGTCTTCGTCACCGCCGGTATGGGCGGGGGAACGGGCACCGGGGGGGCACCGATTGCGGCCCGGATTGCCAAGGAGACCGGCGCGCTGACTGTTGGTGTGGTGACCAAACCCTTCCTGTTTGAGGGGCGTCGGCGCATGCGCCAGGCCGAAGAGGGGATTCGCGAGCTCAAGGACAACGTCGATACCCTGATCTCGATCCCGAATCAGCGGCTGCTGGCCGTGGCCAGCCGCAGCCAGCCGCTGCTCGAAGCCTTCCACAAGGCCGACGAGGTGTTGCTCCAGGCGGTGCGCGGCATTTCCGACCTGATTACGGTCGGCGGTCTGATCAACCTCGACTTTGCCGACGTGCGGACGATCATGGCCGAGATGGGCATGGCGATCATGGGCGCGGCAACGGCCAACGGCGAGGGGCGGGCCGAGGAAGCCACGCGACGGGCGATTGCCAGCCCGCTGCTGGAAGATATTTCCATCAGTGGGGCGAGAGGCATCCTCATCAATGTGACCGGCGGACCGAACATGACCCTGCACGAGGTCAACGAGGCGGCCACACTCATCCAGGACGAGGCGGACGAAGAGGCCAACGTCATCTTCGGCGCGGTGATTGATGAGTCAATGGGAGAGGATCTGTCGATTACCGTCATCGCCACCGGCTTCGACGAGGCCGAGGCTGCGGTTCAGCCTACCCGCTCACCGACGCTCAGCCCGGTCAAGGGTGGGCTGCGAACGCCGGCCGGACCGCGTAAGGTCGTCCACCTCGGCACGCTCGTTGATGACGATCTCGATACGCCGACCTGGCAGCGGAAGCGGCAGACCGGTAAGACCGCCGAGGAAACCGCCGAGACTCCGTCCGCCGCCGAGGCCAGCGATAGCTACGAGATCCCGGCGTTTTTGCGCAAGCAGGCGAAGTGAGACGCTGTGCTGGTGTCGGCTTGCGCCGACACCAGCGGGCGGATAGTGTCGGGCCATGTGGTTGACGACACAGCGCGCCCGTCTCCGCCTGGCGGCCGAAACCCGGCTGTTTTCAGCCGGCCCGGACGGCGAGTCGCCCGTGTGTCTGATTTATCCCAACCGCTACGCGGTTGGGATGGCCAACCTTGGCTTTCAGGCTGCCTACCGAATTTTTTCTCAGGATTCCCACTGCCGCTGCGAGCGGGCTTTTCTGCCCGACCCGGACGAAGCCGTTGCGCTGAGCCGCACCCGCACCCCGCTCGCCTCCCTGGAGAACCAGCGACCCCTGGCCGACTTCGAGTTGCTGGCCTTCTCCGTGTCTTTTGAAACCGATTATCTCCACATCCTCGATATTCTGGCCGCTGCCCACCTGCCGCTCTTGGCCGCCGAGCGCCAGGACCGGCATCCGCTGGTCATTGCCGGCGG
Source organism: Deltaproteobacteria bacterium (assembly GCA_012271025.1). The sequence goes on from JAAXHF010000114.1 coordinate 6,157, forward strand.
GCCGGCCACCTTTCTCAACCCCGAACCGGTCGCCGATTTTATTGACCTGTTTTTGATCGGTGAGGGCGAGGAAATGATTCCGGAGTTCCTGGAGCGCTACGCCCAGCTCCGGACGGCAGGTCTGAGCCGGGCCGAGCGGCTCGAGCGTCTGAGCGCCCTGGACGGCGCCTACCTGCCGACCCAGTTCAGGCCCTCCTATGACGACGCCGGACGTTTGACCCGGCTCGACTACAGCGGCCCCGGACAGCCCGTCGTGCAACGGCGCCTGGTCCAGGACTTGGACGCCTATCCGACCCGCTCGCAGATCCTGAATTCGGAAGCGGTCTTTGGCGACATGTATCTGATTGAGGCCAGCCGGGGCTGCGAGTGGGGCTGCCGTTTTTGTGCGGCCGGCTATATGTATCGACCCGTCCGTTACCGCAGCGCCGAGAATATCAAACGGCAGGTGACGGAAGGGCTCACACAGCGCTCGACCATCGGGCTGGTTGGCGCCGAGATGGCCAGCCAGCCGGGGATCGCGGGCCTGTGCGAATTCATCGGTCAAGCCGGCGGGCGGGCGTCGCCCTCGTCGCTCAAGGCAGACGTGGTGAGCCAAGAGCTGGCCGTCGCCATCGGTCAGACCAAGAATCGCTCGGTCACTCTGGCTCCCGAAGCGGGCTCGGAGCGGATGCGGCGGCTGATCAACAAGAACCTGAGCAAGCCCGAGATCCTGCGCGCCGCCGAGTGGCTGGTGGGCGGCGGGGTGCCATCGCTCAAGCTGTACTTCATGCTGGGTCTGCCGACCGAGACGCCAGAGGACGTTGAGGCGATTGCCGAGTTGAGCCGCGAAATTTACCAGCGCCTGTCCGCCGCCGGCGCGGTCGTCGGCGGGCTGACCCTGTCGGTCAACGCCTTCTCGCCCAAACCCTGGACGCCCCTGCAGTGGGAGCCGATGGAAGCGCTCTCCAGCCTGCGGACCAAACTGAACGGGCTGCGCCGGCGCCTGGCCGGTCTGCCGCGGGTGCGGGTTGACACCGAGTCGCCCCGCGAAGCCTACTACCAGACCCTGTTGTCCCGGGGTGACCGCCGGACCGGAGAGCTGCTGCTGGCGATACACCGTGCCGGCGGTGACTGGTGGAAGGTCATTCAACAGCGTCGGCGGGCGGCCAAATCCGCCTCCGAGGGGCAGCCGCCCAGCCCCGATTTCTTCGTCCACCGCCGCTACGACGCCCAAGAGCTGCTGCCGTGGGATTTCATCGATCATTCGGTCAGCAAACAGTACCTGTGGGTGGAGTGGCGTAAAGCCCTGCTGGGGCGACAGACACCGCCGTGCGACGTGAGCACCTGCCACGCGTGCAGCGCGTGCTAGGCCCGGTCGTGTTCCATGATCGTCGCCATCGGCACCGACCTGACGGAAGTCGAACGGATTCGTGCTGCGGTGACCAACCCGCGCAGCGGGCGGCGTTTTCGGGATCGCGTGTTCACCCCTGAAGAGCAGGCCTACTGCGAGCGGCGGGGGCGGGCAGCCTATCAGAGTTACGCGGCCCGTTTCGCGGCCAAGGAGGCTGTCATGAAGGCGCTGGGCCAGGGCTGGGGGCCGCAGCTCGGCTGGCTTGACATCGAGGTCCGACGCCGGCCGGGAGGCCGCCCCGAGGTTCGCCTGTCGGATCGGGCCAAAGCCTACGCCGCCTCACTCGGTGTTCGGCGTCTGCACCTCACACTGACCCATACCGCGACCCTGGCCGAGGCCCAAGTCGTGGCCGAGGGAAAAGGGGAGGGGTAGAGCGATTCGCGCTTCCGTGCCTCGAAATGTGAATAAATCTGGAAAAATTGCGAATAAAATGCCCCAGAAGCCAAAGTAGGACGGGGTGCCTGTGTACGGGGAAGATACGTGATTAAAAGCGCTGGTTTTTCCTTGCTGTTCCGAAAAAATTTTGCCATTTGAGGCCATTCGGTCCCCTCACGCCGACCGCGTCCCCGCGCTCCGCTCCCCGTTCGCTCGCACCCGACGCGCCTGGGCCAGCTCATAGCTCGCCTGCATCCGCATCCAGTGCTCGGCCGTGCCCCAGCCCAGGTCTTCTAGGGCCAGCGCCATGGTCGCCGACACCCCCGCCTTACCGTTCAGCAGGCGCGACAGCGTCCCGCGCTCGCACCCCAAACGCGCCGCCGTCTTGGTCACCGTCCAGCCGCTCTCGTCCATGCTCTCCCGAATCAGTTCGCCCAGATGGGGCGGATTCAGCATCGGGCCGACCTGTTCGCCGTCGCTGTCGTTCATCGTCAGTGCTCCTTTCCCGTCAGTGATAGTCGATCAGGTCAACGCCCACGGCTTCGCCGTCCACAAACCGGAACACCACCCGCCAGTTGCCGGACACGCGCACGCTCCACTGGCCCGCCCGGTCCCCCTTCAACGGATGCAGCCGGAATCCCGGCGCCTCAGCGCTACGGGGATGGGTGGCCTCTTGGAGGCGGAACAGGATGCGACGTAGCCGGGGCACGAGGCTGGCGGGGAGCTGGACCGGGTCGTCCCGCTCGTGCAGCGCCCGCAGCCCCTTGTGCCTGATCCGCATGGCCCATCTGTAGCGTGCGGCGCTACGAGCCGCAAGTGGAACGGAGAACCGCAGAGGTAATATGTATTCTTTATGAAGAGTATCCATTAGCGAGGTGGGTAGCGGCGACGAAATAGGGGAAGCCGGTCAGGGAGCGGAGCCGAGCGGGGGTGTAGTGGCGAAGGCGGGTCGTCAGCAAGGTCGATAAGGCGTCTAACGTGGGGGGTTGCCGGGGAGCGAGCCAATCTTTGAGGTCCCGCCAGAGGCGTTCGATCGGATTCACCTCTGGCGCATAGGGCGGCAGGAAGAGGAGACCGACATTGGGGGGCCGGCGGAGATGGTGGGCCTTGTGAAAGGCGCCATTATCGAGGACGAGGAGATGGAAGTGGGCGGGAGCGGTGGCGGCGAACTGCTCCAGGAAGAGCTGAAAGAGGGTGCTGTTGAGGGCGGGCAACGCCAGAAAGAAGCGCTGGCCCGTCGTCGGTTCCACGGCCCCATACAGATAGAGACTCTGGAACCGACAGGCTGCACGGCCACCTGTTTGCCAAGGATGTGCGTTTCACTGCCGACCTGCCGGTTCGCACCGACGCGGGCGAAGACGCCGCCCCCTTCCTGCGCGTCAAAGAGATCATCCGCGAGCCGGAAGGCCGGAAGATGAGCCGGGCCGAGATGTACGACTTCTTGCTGACCCACTACGGCCCGAAATGCCAAGGCTGCGACCGGGTGTTTGATGATCCGCGCTACCTGGAACTCGACCACAACACGCCCCGCTCTGACGGCGGCCTGAACCACATCTCAAACCGGATTCTGTTGTGCGGCCCATGCAACCGAGCCAAGAGTAATCAGTACACCTTGAGTGGGCTGCGGCGGCTGAACAAAAAGAACGGCTGGCTGGCAAAGTCCTAAGCCCAGATGGGTAAGATGGTATAGAGCTCCCTTCAGAAAGGAGCTTACACCGCAAAGTCACATTTTCGGGTTGGGGTTTTGTTCACGGACAGCTGAAGGGGGGGCGTTTACCCTGAAGAGGCAAGGGATCGGATAAAGGCAAGGAGAACATCGAGTTTGCTCAACAGTGCTCTGCCAAAGTATCCCATGACAAACAAACCACCCGCCGCAAACGCCAACGTGTATCGTATCCAGTTGAGAGTTTTTCCCTGGGCTTCAACCGCCGCGGTGAGCTGTTTAACAGCCTGCTCCAGGCCCCCTGTTGACTTCTGAAGGTCCATAACAGCCTGAAGCGTGAAGCTGTAATCAACCTGCTGGGGCGGGGGAGTTTCAGGAAAGCTCGGAGGCGGCTCCTGCCGCTCATACTGTTCAGTCCGTTCCACCAGAAACTTACCCCCAATGCGCTCTCATCCAATCCCACGTATCCGTGCTCGTGCGTCCGTGATAGGCGGCAGGTTTGAGTATAATCGCGCTCCCCGCCTGCCCTTCTGTAACTCCCAGCAAGTCTGATACATCCTTAGCGGTTCCTTCTGCTGCAATCAGCCAAACGCCGTCACGAATCTTGAGATGGGTATGGTTGGCAATGTTTTCTTCAAGACGGCGATCAGACCGTGTCTGTATGACGGCAAAAACCGACACCAGTTCGTCCTCCTTCATTTCTCAGGATACGCCAGTTCACATGCTGGCTACAATCCTAGTGGCCCTCTTGCCTGCTCCGCCTCATCCGTTTCCTGCACGGTAACACGCTACAAGACTGCACGGGCCAGTTCGTCCGGGTCTGCATCAATGCTCGCGTCGGCCTCTAGTTCGGCTTTAGTTGGCTGGTAAGACCGTGGCTTAACGGCAACGGTTGGGAGCAGTGCGTCTTTCATCGCGGAGACCCTCCAATAGCGTGAACACGCCCTAGTCCACCGCCAGAGCAATCCGGTTGCCGTGCGACAGCAGGTCGGCCACGCTGCCCAGAAAGGCGCCGGCCGGGGCGCCGTCAATCACCCGGTGGTCAAAGGTCAGGCTCAGGACCAGCATCGAGCGTCTGGCGATTTCGCCCTGATACACGACCGGTTTATCGACGATGCGACCAACGCCCAGAATCCCGGTCTGGGGCGAGTTGAGAATCGGGGTAAAGGCGTCAACGCCGGCCATGCCCAGGTTGGAGACGGTGAAGGTTCCGCCGCTGACCTCTTCGAGCTTGAGTTGACCCGCCCGGGCTTTCTCGGCCAGCGCGCGCGCCTCCTGGGCGATGGTCTTGAGTGGCTTTTTGTCCGCGTCGTGGATAACCGGGACGATCAGGCCCTCGTCGAGCGCCACGGCAAAACCGACGTGGACCGCGCCGTGCAGCTGGATCGCATCGCCTTCGAGCGAGGCGTTCATGCGCGGGTGCTGGAGCAGGGCGTGGGCGCAGGCCTGGATGATGAAGTCGTTGTAGGTGGTGTTGAACTGGCGCCGGACCTCTTCGCGGCGTTCGATGAGCTGGGTCACATCGACCTCGGTCGTAATGGTCAGCTGAGCGGTGTCGGTCAGGCTTTTGTGCATGCGCTCGGCAATCACCTTGCGCATGCCGCGCAGCGGGACCGATTGATCCTGAGCCTGATCCTGGGCCGGGGTCGAGACTTCGGCCGGGGCCTGGGCGGCGGCGTCAATAGCCTGCTGGACATCCTCTCGGGTGATGCGTCCGCCGGGTCCGGTGCCGGTCAGGCTGGCGGTGTCGATGTTGTGTTCGGCGGCGA
>JAAXHF010000429.1 GCA_012271025.1 Deltaproteobacteria bacterium
GTATTACGCCAGCCGAGAAAAGATGGGTTTCCCGCTCCTGGAACACGGTGCGCCATGAGCGAAAAAAAGGACCTGCTGGTCGAGATTGGCACCGAAGACCTGCCGGCCAGGTCCCTGGCTGGCCAGGCGAACGAGTTGGGCCAATTGCTCAGCAACCAGCTCGCAGCAGCGGACCTGTCGTTCAACAAACGGCGGGAGTTCTGCACTCCGCGGCGCCTGACAGTCCTGCTGGAGGGACTGGATACCCGTCAGCCGACCCGCCGGGTCGAGCGCAAGGGGCCGGCAAAATCCATCTCGTTCGATGACAAGGGCCGCCCGACTGCTGCGGCAATCGGTTTTGCACGGTCCTGTGCGACGGATGTGGACCGCCTGCATATAGAGGAGGATGACGAACCCAGGCTCGTGTTTCGTGAGCAACGCCCGGGCGAGCTGACAAGGTCGCTGCTGCCTGGCTTGCTGGAAAACGTACTCGGCAAGCTTTCGATACGAAAACGCATGCGCTGGAGCGATACGGGGGGTGAATTCATTCGCCCGGTACGCTGGCTGCTGGTCCTGTTCGGCGCGGAAACGGTGCCCTTTCAGGCATTCGGGCTGACTGGCGACAGGATCACCTACGGCCACAGGTTTCACTGTCCGCAGGCCATTTCGCTGGAAACGCCCGCAGAATATCTCAGGGTACTGGAATCCCGGGGCTTCGTGCTTGCTGATTTTGCCTCACGCCAGGCCAGGATTCTCGAACAGGTGGAGGCCCTGGCCGCCAACGCCGGGGCCGTACCGGTACTCACCCGGGAGCTGCTCGATGAAATCACCGGCCTGGTTGAGTGGCCACGGGCACTGCTGGGTGAATTCGACACCCGGTTTCTCGAAGTTCCCAAGGAAGTGCTGATCAGCACCATGCAGGACAAGCAGAAATTCATACCGCTGATGAACGAAGCGGGTGAACTGCTCCCGCAATTTATCCTGATCAGCAACCTTGACAGCCGAGCACCGGAACGGGTCCGACAAGGCAACGAGAAGGTGATCGTGCCGCGCTTCGAAGATGCCCGTTTCTTCTGGCAGCGGGACCTGGGCCTCAGCCTGGAATCAAGGATCAAGAGACTCAAGGACGTGGTCTACGAAAAACAGCTGGGCAGCATGTACGACAAGACCCGGCGTGTCGGCCGGCTGGCGGCAACACTTGCAGGGGAAGTCGGCCTTGAGCCGGAACCGTGCAGGCGAGCCGCAGAGCTGGGCAAATGCGACCTGCTGACAGAGATAGTCGGGGAGTTTCCGGAACTCCAGGGCATCGCTGGCCGATACCTGGCCCTGCACGACGGTGAAGGAGACGAAGTGGCGACCGCCATCGAGGAACA
>JAAXHF010000244.1 GCA_012271025.1 Deltaproteobacteria bacterium
CTGGAGGGCGGGGTGGGCTGGGCCTGCCAGCTGTACGCCGATCTGATCGAGCACTGGGAAAAGCGCAATATCAATGCCCTGGACGAGGTGAACCCGGACCGGCTCGACCTGTCCCTGCTGCGCCAGCTGTCCGAGGCCTATGCGCCCGGCATGGCCGAGGCCCTGCGTGAGCGGGAGGCGGCTTTTGATACGGTGGTCAAGGGTCGGGGCGCGACCGATGTCGGCGGGGTCAGCGACCTGGACGACTTCTCGGCGTGTGAGATCAGCCAGGCCCGAGACATCAAGGAGCTGTTCACCCGCAATTTTTATTTTGGCTGTGAGGCCGATGATCGCATGAACGCCTGGGCTTTTAACCCCAGCAGCAACGCGTTCGGCGCCCGCTTGGGAGCCTTGTTCGGCTCGGATATCGGCCACTTTGACGTGTTGGATATGAGCCGGGTGCTGCCCGAGGCCTATGAGCTGGTCGAGGATGAGCTGATGACGCCCGACGATTTCCGGGATTTCGTGTGTGACAATCCGATCCACTTCTGGGGACAGGCCAACCCGGACTTTTTTAAGGGCACGGCCGTTGAGGCGACCGCAGCAAGCGTCCTGGCCGATACCCCGGTCAGCCTCGGCCATACCGGGCAGGCCGCCCAGTCGCTGTCAAAGTAGTCCGCATGGGCGCATCGAAGCTGATGATCTCACAGGAGGCGAGTGAGCATGACTGATTTCGGGCTCGTGTCGATTCCCACCCACTATTCCATTCAACCTGCGGATCTGGCGCGCTGGGCTGAGGCCAACGGTTTTGAGGCCTTGTTCTACGGCGAGCATACCCACATCCCGACCAGCCGTCAGACGCCGTTTCCGCTGGGCGGCGAACTGCCGATGTACTACGCCCAGTTTTTCGATCCCTTTATTGCCCTGACCGCCGCTGCGGCGGTCACTAAGACACTCAAGGTCGGGACCTCGGTGTGCCTCGTGCCGGAGCACCACCCGATCAATCTGGCCAAGGCCACGGCCTGCCTCGACCGGGTGTCGAACGGACGCTTCCTGTTCGGGATCGGGGCGGGCTGGAATGCCGAAGAAATGGCCAACCACGGCGTAGCGTTCAAAGACCGCTGGAAAATCACCCGCGAACGGGTGCTGGCCGTGCGCGAAATCTGGACCAGGGAAGCGGCCGAGTTCCACGGTCAGTTTGTGGACTTTGACCCGATCTGGTGCTGGCCCAAGCCGGTCCAGGCCGGCGGCCCGCCTATCCTGATGGGAGCGACCTCCAAGTGGTCGGCCAGACGGGTGGCCGAGTATTGCGACGGCTGGTTTCCGGTTGACGGACCCTACGACCTGTCGGCCGGTGTTGAGGCGATCCGGGTTGAGGCTGACAAGGCTGGCCGGTCGATGGACGAGTTCGATCTGAGTGTGATTACCGCGGACGGCGTGTTTGGCCGGAGCGGGCCGGAAAATCGCGTCCGGGAGTTGAGTCAGATGGGCTTCAACCGGGTGTTGTTCCTGATCGAGCCGGCTGAGCCGGATACCCAGTGGCCGGTCCTGGAGCG
>JAAXHF010000593.1 GCA_012271025.1 Deltaproteobacteria bacterium
GCGGCAGGTCGTCGAGGTACCAGCTGGCCGGGATCTCGACCAGGTCCGTTTCCTGACCGCGTTGCAGGGGTTTCATCCACTCGGCGGCCGGTTTGGCGTAGTCGATGTTGGTCCACCGGTCGCCGACCCGGACGTAGTAGGGGTGGAAGTCGTTGTGCATCAGGCTGTGGTCATACGAGAAGCCGTGCTTCAGCAGCAGCTCGTTGGTGATGGGAGAGAACTCCCACCACGGGGCCACGTAGCCGGTCGGTCGTTTGCCCGAGGCGTGCTCAATCAGCTCAATGCTCCTGAGCAGCACATCTTCTTCCTGCTGGGGCGTCATGGCAATCGGATTTTCGTGGGCGTAGCCGTGCGCACCGATTTCATGTCCGGCCTCGACGACCAGCCGGGTCTGCTCGGGAAAGGTCTCGATTGAGTGGCCGGGCACGAACCAGGAGGTTTTGATGTCGTACTTGGCAAACAGCTTGACCAGACGCGGTACGCCGACCTCGCCGGCAAACAGACCGCGTGAAATGTCGTCCGGCGAGTCCTCACCGCCGTACGAGCCCAGCCAGCCGGCCACCGCATCCACGTCGATACCGTAGGCAATTTTGATGTCTTTTGTCGCCATGGGTGATACTCCCTTCCGTCTCAGCTGCCCAATCATCGAATCTGGCCGAAGCGGAGTCAAGCCGCGTCAGCGGACAAACTCCGTGTGATGATCCCACCACCACCGGGCGATATCGAGCCGCCGGGCAAACCACACCCCGCCCTTGTTCAGCGCATAGTCGAGGAACTCCCGCAGCGCGGCCGTCCGACCGGCCTGGCCGACCAGACGCGGATGGAGCCCGATCGACATCATTTTGGGATAGCCGGCCGCCCCCTCGCGCCACAGCTCGTCCAGGCCGTGTTTACAGGTCTCAAAGAAATCGGTCGGGCTGCCGTAGCCCTGGGGCAGGACGTAGCGCGCGTCGTTATAGGTCAGCGAGTAGGGCACGATCAGGTGCTGGCGGCCGTTGACCTCGGTAAAGTAGGGCAGGTCGTCGTTATAGGCGTCCGAGTCGTACACAAAGCCACCCTCCTCGACGAGCAGCTCGCGGGTGTTGACGCTCGGCCCATAGCGACAGTACCAGCCCTGGGGACGCTGACCGCAGGTGTTCTGGATCGACTCGATAGCCCAGCGCAGGTGCTGGCGCTCTTCGTCGCGGCTGAGCAGCCAGTGTTCGCTCCAGCGCCAGCCGTGCGAGCACGGCTCGTGGCCGCTGGCCTGCATCCATTGGCCGACCTCGGGATTGCGCTCCAGGGCGACCGCGCAGGCGAAAAAGGTGGTCTGGAGCTGGTACTCGTCAAACAGACGCAGCAGGCGCCAGATGCCGGCCCGGCTGCCGTACTCGTACACCGACTCGGTAGCCAGATCGCGGTACTTGGGATTGAGGGCGTAGTTGATCTCGGCCAGACCCTCGTTGCGCTCATCGCCCAGGGGCTTGGCGTACTCGGAGCCCTCTTCGTAGTTGACGACCAGATTGACCGCCACCTGCGCCTCGTCGGGCCACGCCACTTTCGGCAAGCGACGGCCATAGCCCACATAGTCGCGTTTGGGGCCTGGAATATCGCGGTCTTTGAGTTGTTCGGTTGCCATAGTGCGTCCTCCTTTGCCCCCACTCTGCCTTGACCTTCCGGGCCTGACAAGCCTAAAAGCGTTCGGTATGAGAGACCCAGCCATGACCCATCCCAGCCGCCTGAGGATATCCCTGTGTCTGCTCGCCGTCTGGCTGCTGCTGCCCGTCTCGTCCGAGGCCGACCAGCGCAGCTGGCGAACGGTAGCCGAGCTGAGCGAGCAGGAGCGGGCCGAGTTCGACCCCCGCCCCCAGACCCCGCGCGACGCCCAGTACCCCTACATCCCGGCCGAGCGCTACCCGTTCGAGCCGCCCTACACGGCCGAGGAGATGGGCTTTCGGGCCATGGAGTTCAGCCACTCGC
>JAAXHF010000396.1 GCA_012271025.1 Deltaproteobacteria bacterium
ATGTGTCTGAGTTCGGCGATATGGCTTGTGAGATCCTGGGGCTCAATCCCGGCCGGGATCCAGCCGTCGCCATATTTGACCGCCCGCCGCAGGGCGTGGGGGGGCGCTCCCCCGACATAGATCGGTGGGCGAACCGGTCGGGGCCGAAACAGCAGGGACTGTCCGTTGGACTCGACCACGTCGTTCTCAAAGCACTCCCGCAGCAGGGCCAGGACGCTATTGCTGATCGCCCCTCGACGAGCATGATCGACGCCCAGGGCCTGGAACTCTTCCTTCATCCAGCCGGTGCCGACGCCGAGCCGTAGGCGGCCGCCGGACAACTCCTGGACGGTTGCCACCAGCTTGGCCGTCTGCAGCGGCAGGCGGTAGGGCAGGAGCAGGACGGCCGTGCCCAGGCCGATGCGCCGGGTGGCGGCGGCCAAAAAGCTGAGCGTTGCCATGGGGTCGAGAAAGCGGCCCTCGGCAAACCCCTGCGGAACGCGGTCCGGCATATCAGCCTGGGGAGGAATGGCCAGATGCTCGTTCAGCCACAGCGTATCGAGGCCTGACTCATCGGCCGCCCGGGCGCATTCGAGCAGGGTGTCGGGTGTTGACTGCGCGCCCCAATTCCTGATGTTGATGCTGAGTTGCATGGCGTGAAGCCTAGGCGATGGGCGGCGTATTGGCAAGGAGGTGCGTGTGCTTTTTCATCTGGCCTTTCCGGTGAGCGACCTGGTCGCAACCCGCCGCTTCTATGTCGATGTGCTCGGCTGCGGAGTCGGGCGGGAGAGTGAGCGCTGGATTGATTTTGATTTCTTTGGGCATCAGCTGACCGCCCACCTGACAGAGAGCGCTCGGCCGGCGTCTCATAATCCGGTTGATGGAGACGCGGTGCCGGTGCCCCACTTTGGGGTGATTCTGGACTGGCAGGCGTGGCACGAGCTGGCCCGGCGCCTTGAGCAGCGTGGCACCGCTTTTGTGATTGCCCCGCGGGTGCGTTTTCGGGGCCAGGTTGGCGAACAGGCAACGATGTTTCTGACCGATCCGTGCGGCAACCATCTGGAGTTCAAGGCGTTTCAGGACAGGCGTCAAGTGTTCGCCAGATGACAGGCGAACGGATACCGGCCGTTGTCGCCCTGCGTTTGTTTGCTGCCCTACTTCCAGCGGATCACTTCGAGCAGATTGGAGAAATCGTCACTCCACACCCGCCCCTCCGCTGGCGTTTCAAGCGGCTGCCAGACCTCGCCGAGTGACAGACCGTCAAGCGTTGCCCGATGACGGGTGATCAGCACCCAGTGCGACGGGCTGCCGGTCGGGTCGGTGTCGGGGTCAATCTCATCCTTCTTGCGAAAGGCGACCTGGGCTGCGTAGCCAAACTGCTCGACGATACGGGCGACCACTGGTTCCAGGTCGAGAAAGCGGTTCGATATGTGCACCACCAGCAGGCCGTCCTCGGCAAGTTTGTCGATGTATAGCGCTACGGCTTCGCGGGTCAGCAGATGCATCGGAATGGCATCGGATGAAAATGCGTCGAGGATCAACAGATCGAAGCGTCCGTCGGGTTCCTCGGCCAGAGTCAGGCGTGCATCGCCCAGCACGACGGGTATGGCCTTATCACCACGCGGCATCAGCTCGAAGTAGCCGCTCTCGACCGCTATCCAGACCACCAACGGATCAATCTCGAAATAGCGCCAGTCATCCTCGGGACGCCAATAGTGGGCCAGCGCGCCGACCCCCAGACCGGCCAGACCGACACGCTGGCCGCTGCCTCGTGTCTGTATTGCGTTCAGAACCTCGACGACCGGACTTGAGGCCGTGTAATAGCTGGTTGGCCCGATATCGCCGTTGTCTGTCACCACTTGGCCACCGTGAACGGTCGTGCCGTGGATCAGACGGCGGGTCGGTGGATAGGCGGACTCGGTCACGCGATAGACGCCGAAGAAGCTGCGTCCCTCCCACAAAGTCTCATTGCTTATACGGGCGTACAAGCTGCCCACGAATATGGCGCCGATGCACAGCGCAAAGCCGACCGGGCGGTTTTTGAGGGCAAAGACGATCAGGCAAAAAGCGGCACAGATATAGTAGACAACAAAGCGACTTAGCGGCCAGCCGAGACCCGTCGCACCTGCCTGGCCGCCGATCAACACGGCCAGGATGACCAAGGCGAGGATGATGTCGCTGCGCGAAAGGGACTCGTGATACCCGATAGAAGGAAATGAGATCACGAATCCTTTTTTGACCGAACGGCTTGGACTGGGCAACACGGCTGCGGCCAGCGCCAGGCTGAGCGGATACTCAAAGACCGAGTCGAACAGTAGCGGTGCGCCTAAGGCGGTGAACGCGCCGCCAATGACCCCGCCGAGCGACAGACACAGGTAAAATTCGGTCAGGGATTCCACCCCGGGACGTCGACGGACCAGCTCACCGTGGCACATCAGGGCGATGACAAAGAAGGCTGCCAGATGCAGCGGGAGGAACAGACCGATGGGCCGACGCCACCAAAACAAGGCGACCAGAATCATCAGGGCCAGGGGCATGATCCGCACGGCAAACCAGTGCGGAATCGGCGGGCGCCGGGCAAAGGCGATGACGAAGGTGAGCAAGTACAGGGTCAGGGGAATGACCCACAACAGGGGGGCAGGGGCGATGTCGGTGGAGAGATGGGTGGTGACACCGAGCAGCAGAGAAGAGGGCAGTGCGGCATAGACGATCCAGCTCAGGCGCTGCGGTCAGTCCGGGCGTGCCCCTGTTTCAGGCGCGACTGTGCCGCTGACGGTGCGCCGCCACACCATGCCACCACACCCGGCGATGCCTATCGCCAGAATGGCAAAACCGAGAGTCCAGGCAAGAGCCTGGGCGCGACTGCTGAGCAGCGGTTCGAGCACGAACGGAAACGCCAGCAGGGCGAGCATACTGCCCAGGTTACTCGCACCGTACAGGAAGTAGGGATCGTGGGCGTGGGGATGGCCGGTATGCGAAAACCAGCGCTGGAGCAGCGGAGCGGTCGCGGACACGGCAAAGA
>JAAXHF010000082.1 GCA_012271025.1 Deltaproteobacteria bacterium
GCCGAAACGACGCTGATGGCGGCCAGCGCCGCGCCGTTGATCAGCAGGGCCCTGGGCGCGCCTACGACGCCAGCCAGCGCGCCGATGCCCACGTGTCCCACCGGGGCGAAACCAATGCTGAGCACCCAGGAACCCATGGCCCGCCCTCGCTGTTCATCGGATACCGCATCCTGCATCAAGGTCTTGTAGAGGGTGTCCACGGCCATGGCGCAGGCGTTGACGAACAGCAGCACCCCGATGAAGGAGTAGATGTTGCCCGACAGAGAGAACGCCATCAGCCCGGCTCCGAAGCCCGTGGCGGTGACGAACATCATCAGGCCCTTCTTTCTGACCGACGCCAGCGCGGCCAGAATCCACAGTCCCAGCAGCCCTCCGCCTTGTCGCGCTGCGGTCATCACCCCCAGTCCCGTGGGGCCGACGTGCAAAACCTCCTTGGCGAACACCGGCAGCAGGGTCATGTGCGTGAAGCCCAGAATCTCGGTAGCCGCCGTCAGCAGCATCAACGCCAGCAGCAGTCGGTAGTTCCGCAACAGCCTGACGTAGCCTGCCAGGTTTTGCAGCATCGATGCGGCGGCAGGCCGAATCGACCGGCCAGGGTCTCTTATCGTCAGGGTCGCCAGCGCAGACAGGAGGTAGCAGACCGCCGCCGCCGCGAACTGCCAGCCGGCTCCCGCAGCCTCGATCACCGCCCCGGAGACAAGAGACCCGGCGATGCCTCCGCCCTGCATGGCCATGGCCCCCAAGGCCAGCCCGTTCAGGGCGTACTCCGGCCCGACGATGTCGTAGGTGAAGGTCTGCCGGACGGTGAGGACGAAGGCGAAGGTGCAGCCCAATGCAGCCACCAGCGCGACGACGACCCAGACGTTCTCCAGGCCGCCCAAGAGCAGCAGGCCCATCACCAGCGCAACAGCGGACGCCCCCAGCGTGCCTACCTGCACCAGCATCCGCCGGTCCCAGCGGTCGGCGATGGCGCCAGACAGCAGGCCCAGGAGGAAGAAGGGCAGCATCCGGGCCGCCGCCCCCACGCCCACCATCAGCTCCGAGCCGGTCAGCTCGAAGATGAGCCAGCCGACCGACACCTGCTCCATCCCCGTAGCCAGGGAGTAGAGGAGCGTGGATGCCCACAGCAGGCGAAAGTCCCGGATGCGCAGGGAGACTGCCCAGTTCCTGATACCGCTCACAACGCTCGATGATACACCTTAACTCCAAGACGGTGTGCGACAAAAAGGCCCTGCCCTCAGGGCAATCGCGTCTTAAAGT
>JAAXHF010000151.1 GCA_012271025.1 Deltaproteobacteria bacterium
ATCGGGCGTCGAGCTGAAGGGCGACCTGGTGCTGGCTTGCGTCGTCGGCGAGTTGCAGGGCGGCGTGGGGACAACCTACCTCTGCCGCAACGGCCCCCTGACCGACATGGCAGTGGTGCCGGAGCCATTCGGCGCCGACAACATACTGACGGTGCACGCGGGCGTGCTGGAGATGGCGGTACACGTGCTGGGCAACTCCCGCCACATCAGCCGCAAGGAGGAGGCGGTGGACGCCATCGCCCAGATGTGCAAGGCCGTGCCGGCCATCGACGGCGTGAAATTCACCTACACTCCCAGGGAGGACCTTCCCGGTCTGCCGCGCATCAACGTCGGAGCCATCATCGGCGGTCGCGGGCGCGACTATGACCTGCGAGGCCCCAATTTCGTATCCGACTTCTGCACCGTGCTGGTCGACGTCCGCTACCTGCCGGGGATGACGTCGGCGTCGGTCAGGGCCGACATCGAGAGAGCCCTGGATGCGGTCAAAGCGGAGGACCCGGATTTCCAGTACGAGATCGAAATGCCGCCGGACCCCAGGCACCGGGTGTTCACCGTCGTGATGGAGCCCTTCGACCTGCCCAGGGACGAGTACATTCTCGACTGCGTCCTGCGGCAATACAGGACGGTGACCGGGCGGGAACCCGACGGCGTGGGAACGGTGCTGCCAGGCTCCTACACCGGCGACGATACCTGCCACCTCTGGGCCGCCGGCGTGCCGTGCCTGCTGTACGGCCCGGGCGGCGGCTCGGAGTCCGAGACCATACCCGACGAGTTCAGCCGAATAAGCGACATGGAACAGGTGGCCAAGGTCCTGGCCCTGACGGCCCTGGACGTCTGCAATCTGCCACAGTAGGGCCGTCAGAGCCGCGTTGAGGCAGCAAGGGGTTTCGTCAATTTATGAATAGCGGCCTCCCAGCATCTGTTTTCGTCATTGCCGCGCCTCACCCGTCATTCCCGCGCAGGCGGGAAAACCCTCGTCTGCCCTTGCAAACAGCAACTGATGAGGAGCCTACAGGCTACCGAAAGGAAAACACCCTGCGTCGAAATCATGGCCAGCGAGTCCCACGGCACCCTGTACACCTGGGGTTTGGCCGCAAATACGCAGCAGGGCAAACGCATTCTAATT
>JAAXHF010000167.1 GCA_012271025.1 Deltaproteobacteria bacterium
TCCAGTACCAGGTGCCGCCCACGTCGGCGCCCCGTTCGACAATGCGGATACTCTCGACGCCGTACTCGCGCAGCCGGGCCGAGGTCAGCAGAGCCGAGAAGCCGCCGCCGATGAACAGACACTCGACCGTATCGTTGATCGGCTCGCGGGGCTTGAGTGCGCCGCCGTAGGGATCAAGCTCATAGCGGGCAAAGCTGCCGCTCAGGTCGGACGTGTACTGGGCCGTGCCCTCGGGCCGGTAGTTGAGCCGGAGGTCGCGTTCCTCGGCGAATTTCTGCTTGATGGCGTCGTAGTAGTCTTGCGGATTGCCGGACTTTGAGAGTCCGTCCATGGTACCGATCAGGGGCTTTTCCTGCGTATCAGTCATGTCTCACCCTCCGTACATGGGGATGGGCCGGCGGCGACTGCGCCAGGCGGGCTGTCAGCGGATGAATGGGCTGAGAAGAGGGACAGGGGCGCGGGACGTGGGGCATATCCTGCGCCTGGAGAAAACGTGAACGATGCCATGGTGGTCATCGTTCACGCAGGTGGTCTCAGACATCAACCCGGTCAAAATACTTGATGCTGGGCGGTCCGACCAGGGCTTTGCCGAGCTGCTCCATGGCGCCGGTCTCGGTCCGCCAGTTCAGATAGCGCTGGTAGTGCTCTTTTGAGTCCCAGCGTTCGTAGAGCACCAGATGACCGCTTTGGTCCAGGTCCTCATAGACATCGAGCCCCTGACAGCCGTCGTAGGCGCGGGTATCGGGCAGCAGATCTTTGAAAGAGGCTTTGACCCCGTCCACGGCCTCGGGCTTGACATGCATGTCGAGTATGACCACTGTTGTCGCCATTCTTGCGTCCTCCTATGGGTGAGATATGCCCTGTCGGGCGGTCCGAATCTAATCAAGTTGTCGGACGTGTGTCAAACCTGCCGGGTCACGACAGGAGGGTCTGGCCCTTCTCGGGCGGGGCGACTGACAGCCGGTCGAAGCGGTGGTCAACCAGCTCATCGGCCCGGGCCAGCAGGTCGTCATTGGTGGTGAATTTCTCGACCATGTAGCTCAGATCGCTCAGATCGTGGATGAGCAGCTTGACGGCCTGGTCGCGGATCATTTTTTCCTTGACGACCTGGAGCAACTCGACCACCACGTCCTCAAGCTCCGAGCTTTCAATATCAATCGCCATCTCAAACGCCCGCTCCACCCCGAGTCCGGTATCGACCTCGCGCCCATAGGCTCTGAGCAGGGAACGCAGGCGGACCACCGAGGACGGGTCAAACCAGACTTTGTTGGTCTCGGCCACATCCGGCTCGCTCTCCAGGACGCCTTCGACCAGGGCCAGGGCGCCGAGGTGGCCGGCTTCGTGGCGAGCCATGGCGAACCAGAATTTCCGCAGGTCTTCCTGATCGTTGAAGACCTGGGCGAAACGCATATACAGCGCCATGGTCTTCTTTTCCAGATTGACCGCAGTGCGGAGGATGTCCTTCAGCGTCACCCGCTGCGGACGACGGTGCAGATCGGCTCGCTCGGCCATAGCCGAGTCATAGCAGAAGCGGGCGGCAGAGTACAAGCAGACACGACCAACCGCAGCCCAAATCCGAACGCGACAAGCCTTGGCCGCAACGAGAGGTCTGCTATAACAAGGACAAGACAGGCATGACGATGGCTACCATCAGCACCACAGAACAGCGCCCAGACAATTTCGAGACCGTCGTCAAATCAATCCGCGAAGACCTCGCGCCAATCAAAGATGCCCATACCCGGAACGTCGCGCTCAGAGAAGCCGACCTTATCGCCGAGGAGCTGGGATTCACGCTGGTGCGAACCCTGAACCAGCAGGACCTCAAAGCCCTCGTCCAGTCCCAAAACACAGCAGACATTCCCGTAAACGAACTGCGAAGCTTCCGCCGGGCCGATCTTATTATGGAGGCTACGGACCGGGCCGGTGAAACCTATTATCTGGTCGTCGAGGTCTCCTTCACCGCCAACGGACGGGAC
>JAAXHF010000465.1 GCA_012271025.1 Deltaproteobacteria bacterium
GCACGGGACCGGCTTTCATTTTTTCGGGCTCGACGTGGAGCGCACAATTGGCTGCGGCTCGCCCATTCTGCTGCGCGGCTGCATTGAGAACAACACCCGGACCGAGGGCTGTGTGCTGTGCGCCCAGCGACCGCTGATGGACATCGACCTGGATGCGGCGACCGATTTCATCGACCGCCGGCAGAGTATCTCTCACCCGGGTCTGACACCCATGCAGAAGTGCGAAAAGTGCTGCTTTGTCATCTGTCAGTGCGACGCGACCGCAGCATAGGCACACGCTCCGGCTCTATGACTGTTTGCTCTTTTCCTGGGCAATGAACGTGAGCCACTGGCGGGCCTGTCTGGCCACCGGCTGATAGCCTGCGGCCTTGGTAAACGCCTCCTGGCTCTCGTCCAGTTTGTCGGAGCGGTACTCGGCAATCCCGAGTAACATATAGGCTTTTCCGGCATCGGTGAGTTCGCCTCTGGCCACGCCGGCGGCGATGGCCGCCGCCGCTTCCGGCCAGCGTTCCATCTCGGCCAGCAGCTCGGCGCGGCGGATATGGGCTTTGCCGCTCGACGCGGTCTGCGCCTCCTGCTCAAGAACGTCCAGCGCCCGCTGATACTCTTTGGCGTGCAGCCAGCAGGTCACCAGGAGTTCCCGGTGTGTCTCGGTGTTGGCCACCGCCTGACTTGTCAATCCCTCGTCCAGGATTTCGGCGGCTTTGTACGGCAGACCGAGTTGCAGATAGGACTGCACCACGTAGAGCACTTCCTGTTCTTCGAGCAGTCCCAGCGCATGGGCCAGGGCCAGCGCTGAGGCGGCCCGCTCCTGCTGCTCGGCCTGTAGATAGACCTGCGAGAGCTGCAACCAGTAGTTCTTTTTGCGGGGCAGGCGACTGAGCAGCTGGTGCAGCACATCTACGGCCTGGGACAGTTTTTGCTGCTCAAGCGACGCAAACAGCAGCAGCTGGTACCACTCCTCATGGAAGCTCGCGTCCTGGTTGATGGCCAGTCGGATATGTTGCTCGGCCTCGGCGTGGCGTTTGAACTGGCTGTACACCTGGGCCAGCACGGCCCGCGAGCGCGGCGTGGGCTCGGCTTCGTCAGCCAGCCAGGTTTCGAGCACCTGGGCGCCTTCCTCATACTGCTCGGCGGCAATCATGATCTGACCCATATTATAGCGCAGGTTGTGGGCGCGTTCGGGTGGCAGAGCCTGGCCGGCCAGGCTTGCCTGAAACGCCTCAATGGCCTGACCAAAGCGGTTCAGCCCGGCGTAGACATGGCCCAGGGTCTGGTGGGTGAGGGCCGCCTCGTAGGGACTCAGCTCGGGGTTCCGGGCCAGGGCCTGCAACTGGTTCAGGGCCTGCTGATGCTGCTCCTGCTGGCTCAACTCCTGAGCCTGAACCAGCTGATCATAGACGTCTTTTGACAGCTCAGGCTCGCTGGCACGCACCTCGACGACGAGCAGGCACATGACGAGCCAGCCGCCCAGCAGGCCACGCCATCTGGCATTGCGTCTTTTTCTGCTGTCCACCTCAGCCCTCCTGCAGAGCGAAGTTGATCCGCTGCGAGGCGCGCGAGTCAACCGCCTGCCCGTCTCTGGTGCGGGGTTTGAATTTCCATTGGACAATGGCCCGCAGCGCAGCCCGGTCAAAAATTTTGGGCGGCGAGGACTCGATCACCACCGGGTCGCTCACGCTGCCATCTTTGGTGATGGTAAACTCAACCGTCACAAATCCCTCAATCTGCATACGCGAGGCACGCGACGGATAGCGCGGGGGGACCCGCACCAGGGCGATCAGTTCCTGGTTCATCAGCCCCGGTCCGGCCGGCTGGCCTGCGGCCGGCGCCGCCAGCGGGATCATGCCCAGCAAAGGCCCGCGGACGGGCGCCGTCGTCATCTGAAGCTGCGGCGCTGCGAGCCTGGGCTGAGGCGAGGACAACGCCAGGCTCGGAGTCGGTGGCGGATTTTCGGGCGGGGGTGGCTCCGGCGGAGGTTCACGCCGAGCGTCTGGCGGGGGGGGCTCTTCGCGGGCCAGGCGCACAAAGTCGATCACCGGGTAGGCATCCCGACGCAGACTGTCACTCGGCGCCCGCGAGATCAGGGCCTGCATGCCAAGAAAGAGCAGGATGGCGACGACGAGCCCGCCGCCTCCCGACGCTGTCGTCCGCCGCCACATCGCCTAGCCCTCCTGCCGGGCGGCAACGGCGATATTGTTCACGCCGGCCAGCCGGACCTGATCCATGACCTGGACCAGCAGTCCGGTTTGCGCCGACTCGTCCGCCAACACGATGACATCGGCCTCCGGGTTATCGGCTCGCATCCGCTCGACATTGGCCCGGACCGCTCGAATATCGACCCGGCGGCGCTCCATCCACACCTCGCCCCTGGCCGACAGGGCGATATGGATCGTACCGCGTTCCTTGGTCTGGGTGGTCTGGGCGAAAGGCCGGTTGACATCAATCCCGGCCTCTTTGACGAACGACGCCGTCGCCAGGAAAAAGATGAGCAGGATGAAGACCATATCAATCAGCGGGGTCAGATTGGGCTGATTGTCGCCCTGGAGGCTGGCTCGGCGGCGTCTCATGGCAGTACCCTCAACATCGTGGTCCGGCGTTCAGCGGCCGGAGCGTTTCTCAAGTTCGACCTGAGCCCGTATCCACAACAGGCCCGGGTTGCCGAATTTGTCGTCCAGCTGGAGCAGGCTGGTCAGTTTCTGCATTTCGACCTGGGACCGCTGGGTCAGGCTGGCGCCAAAGTACAGTCCGGGCAGGGCACACACCAGCCCGGCCATGGTCGTCACCAGGGCTTCGGAAATGCCGTTGGCCACCCCGTTGACGTTGCCCGTCCCGAACAGCTGCATCACGGTGAAGGTAGCAATCATGCCGTTCACGGTTCCCAACAGTCCCAGGATGGGCAATACGACAGTCAGGGATCGAATCAGCGGCAGCGAGCGACGCAGCTGATAGTCCAGCTCGGCGATCTCCATCCGGCGCAGCTGGCGGGCGTGCCAGGAGTAGCGCTCGCTGCGCGCCTGCCAGCGGGCGATGACCCCGCTCACCAGGGCCGGATAGCTGGTGCGCAGGAAGACGTAGCGTTCGATGATAAGCGTGCCCAGGACGACCGTGACCAGCAGGATGCCCCACAGGGCGGGCCCGCCGACCGCCATGAATCGCTGCAAGGGCTCAAGCGGATTCTGGATCAGGAAGCTCACTGCGCCGCTCCACGAGTCTGGCGATCATCCCGGCACTCTGTTCGTCCAGGATTTGAATCAGTCGGGTGCTCTTGCCCGAGACCAGGGTGTGAAGAAGGACAATCGGAATCGCTACGGTCAGCCCCAGCTGGGTCGTCACCAGCGCCTGCGAAATCCCGCTCGACATCGTGCGGGGATCGCCCGTCCCAAACAGGGTAATGGCCTGGAAGGTGTCGATCATGCCGACGACCGTGCCCAGCAGGCCCAGCAGCGGGGCGACTGCGGCCAGGATACTGATCGTCGACAGGCCGCGTTCCAGGCGGGGGATCTGATTCAGAATGGCCTCATCCAGGCGGGCTTCCAGGGTCTCGGCATCCTGCTCTTCGTCGTTGTGATACACCAGCATCACCCGACCCAGCGCGTTGTCGGCCTGCGGCGTGTCGGTCTGGCGTTGGGCGTCAATGCGCCGTCCCTCTCGCCACAGGTAGACCGCCCGCTCCACGACCAGGCCCAGGCCGACGATACCGATGGCGATGATGATGTAGCCGATAAAACCGCCCTGCTGTAGGCGTTCCCACACGTCCGGGGTCTGGACCAGCGCGGCCAGAATCGCTCCCCGAGACGGGTCTATGCCGAACGCGCCATAGCCATCGCTGGTCTGCTCCAGTTCCTGGGCGTCGCTGCGGTAGCGCGGCTCGGGCTGGCGCGTCAGCTCCACCAGCTGGCGCGTCTCCGGCACATAGCGGAGATAGTTGCCCTGCGAGACGCTGTTAAACACCCCGACCCGGACGACTGTTCGCTCGGTCTGGGCGCCATTCGCGTCCACCACCGTCGTCGGAAATTGGACCACCCGCCCGGACTGCGTCATCTCTTCCAGCAGCCCAACCCACAGGCGTTCGAGTTCGTCCAGCGAGGGCAGTTCCCGGCTCTCGCCCACGGCGTACAGAAAAGCCGCCCGCTCCCCGAGTTGAGCCGACACGAGCGAGTTCTCAAGCAGGCCGGCCGTATCGCGCGCCACCTGGCGCACCACACCGAACAGCTCGCCCAGCGAGGCCGCCCGCTCGTCGAGCTGATCGCGCAGCTCCCCCAGGCGGTCTTCGTTCTGCTCAAAAACCACCCGCTTCTGTTCGCCCTCGCGTCTGACCTCGTCAAGGTCCGCTCTGGCCTGCTGGATGCGCTCCTGCTGCTGGTCACGCTCGGCCACAAAACGGGCTTCGCGCTCACCGTGCAGCCGGGTATCGGCTTGCCGTGCAGACCGCACGCGCTCCAGCAATTCCTCAAGCGAGCCCGGCGCTTCCTGGGCAGCCGGACCCGACCAGGCCGGCACGCTCAGCAGGACGAACCAGATCACCCCCCAGTAGATACTGTTCACGGCATCACCTCATCCGGCTGTGGAGCCGGGACGGGCAGACTGAGCAGCTGCGGCGTGGCCTGTTGCTGGGCGACCAGCAAACCCCGTGTGACTGCGCTGCGGTAGCTCTGCGGCAGGGGCTCCCACTGGCGGGCGGCATGATTCCACTGTCCGACCTCTTGGCCGTCCAGCGTCTGATACAGCAGCGCCAGCCGGCCAACCCGCAAGAAATCGACCGTGCGTTCCTGGTCATCCAGCGCCAGCCCGCCACGGTAGGCCTCAATCGTCCGGCCGTATTCCATCTCGACCTGATAGGCTTCCATAATGCGCCGATACTTCTCGGCAATCGTCAGGTCGGACTGGTCGAGCCAGGTCCGCAGACTCGTCAGACGCGCCTGGCGTTCTTCGGGCAGAAACGGAATATCCAGGGCCACAAACTGCTCCAGGCGCTCAAGCATGCGAACCAGCAGGGGCAAGATCTCACGCTGGGTGACCTCGATCTCTTGCAGCTGCTGTTCGAGCGAGGTCACCTCTTGGCCTTGGGCGTCGAGCATGCGGTCGAGTTGCTCGAGATACACCCGCTGGCTGTCCGTCTGCTGGACAAGCTCTCGATAGGTGCCAAGCAGCCGCTGGGTTTCGTCGTCCAAGCGGTCAATGGTGCTTTGCGAGTCTATAGCGGCTTGGTTGGCCTGGGTCTGAGCAGTCAGGGACGACTCTAGCGCCTGGGCGGTGACTCGCCCGGTCCAGCCCACAAGACTGGTCCACACCAGCAGGCATACCAGGGGGGTCTTATGTGTCATGTTGTGGCCCGCATTTCAGCCGCTAGACATACACGACAGAGCCGGCAAAATAAAGAGCCTCATCCCTCAGCCGACCCGGGCCAACTCCAGGCGTCCGGCCCAGCGGTCCTCCAGAATCGCCCGCATCCGACGCGAGGCCGGCGAGCGCAACTCGGGGTCTTTGGCCAGCCAGTCCTGAGCTTCCTGGCGGGCGGCTTCCAGGATGCGGCTGTCACGGACGATGTTGGCCACCCGGAAATCGGGCAGGCCGGACTGGCGGGTGCCGAGAAATTCGCCGGGCCCCCGCAAGGCCAAGTCGGCCTCGGCGATCCGAAAGCCGTCGTTGGAGTCAGCCATGACCTGGAGACGCCGCAGGGCTTCGTCGGCCGGGGTGTACTGGGCCAACAGCAGACACACCGACTCGGCCTGCCCACGGCCGACCCGGCCGCGCAGCTGGTGGAGCTGCGACAGGCCGAAACGCTCGGCGTGCTCGATCAGCATGACCGTCGCGTTGGGCACGTCGATGCCGACCTC
>JAAXHF010000555.1 GCA_012271025.1 Deltaproteobacteria bacterium
ATCGTATCGAGACGCCAGCATTTGCCGGATCCCACGCCACGACTCGCCGGATAGGGCCGTGACCGGCAGCACCAGCGCAATTCGCCCTCCCGGATTTACCAGCCGGTCGGCCAGCACGGTAAACGAAGATGCGTGTCCGGCTATCTGGTTTGCCGGCGTGCCGCGCAGCAGAGTCGAAGTCCGCCGCTTGATTGCGTCCATTGATTCGGTATCGCCGGCAGGCAGGGAAAATACCCGGCCAATAGCCTCCTCTCTGCCGCCGTCGGCGCCGCGACGAGTGTAGGGCGGGTTGCTGATGACCAAATCTGATCGTGGCAGAGGCACCAACGCGCCCCGGCTGTCTTGCGCGCCGATGGTCTCTTGCGTGCCTGAAAAAGATGACTGAATTTCAGGAGAATCCAGCCAGTCCAGCGAGCCCAGTCGGATGCTCTGGGGTTCTTCCCGACCCAGCCGGAAAGTGTGCAGTTGCATCTGCTCGAACCTGGCCGATGGCGACATGGCGGCCAGCGTTGCCGCCGTAAGGTGTATCGCCGCCTGCACTACATCGGCGCCGGCAATAATCTTTTCCACCAATACCCGGTGTAACGCGGGGTCCGCGGCTGACGGTCCACCGGCGGCCAGGTGGTTTTGCAGTATCTGGCGGTAGGCGGCCATCAGCAGCGTTCCGGTTCCGCAGGCCGGGTCAACCACGCGCATGCTGCTGATGTCACCAAAGCTGTGCCAATCCCGTCCCGTCCATCTGGTCGGTGCCAAGGCCAGCCCGGCCAGCAGCGTCGATGCCGGTATGCTGGTGTAGTACGCTGCCAGCAGCTTGCGCTCCGCTATCAGGCGGTTGAAAATCCGGCCCGCGACGTCGTGTCGCCCGACGGCGCCCATTCCCAGCAGATCGGCGGAGGTAGTTGCGCACTCTTCCAGCACGCCGGCAGCCTCAACTTCCGAGAACTCGGCCACGACATCGCGCGCCATGCTGAATATCGGATAATAGTCAACGTCGAGGATGCGCTCCCAGAACTGCAACAGCAACAGCCGGGAGAACTGTCCGTTGCGCCGTGCTGAGCCCACTGATTGATACGTCGCTTCGTCACTGGCCAGCCGTTCCTGAAACACCATGGCGTTGATGATGACCAGCGCGGCCATGTTGGCGACTTCATCGCTGGGGTCTGCGTCAAAGATACGAGCCACCCGCGCCAGTGTCCCCGGAGACTGGTAAAGCCTGGCGCCGGCCCGCCGGGCTCCGTTATCCAGCGTTTCTACCGCCGCTTCCAAGTTCCCGGCCGGCGGGATGGCGCGTGAAACCGCCGCCCCAAGTTCCGCCGGCGTGCCAACAAGTTTAGGGCCGGCTGTGCCGTCGATCCGCCACTCCTGCCATTCCAGGCTGGCTGTGGCGAGCCGTTGGTAAAGCTGTTGCTGTGGTGTCGTACGCAGCCGCCCGGGCACGGCCACCGCAAACGAATTCTGAATTTCCTGCCCGTCAATCTCGAAGCCCAGTCGGGAAAGGGCATCGGCCTCAACCGTCGGGGCCGGCGCGATTTCCACCTCGATGATCACCGGACTTTCTGGCAGGCGCACCAGAATGTCCGGGCGACGGCCGGAGTGCAGCGTCTCGGCAACCGCGTCCAGCCCAACAGCTTCCCGCAAAACCCGCGCCAACGCATCGTTGATAATGCTTTCGTGGCTACGGTCATTCGCTGTAAGGCTGGTCATGCGGGCAACCTCAATAGTAAGCTCCAGCTCCGGCTGTTCAGGCGTTTATGCCAGCCACGCCTACACGTCCCGCTCGATGGGCGCGCCGACTATGCTGCCCCACTCGGTCCAGGAACCGTCGTAGTTGCGCAC
>JAAXHF010000551.1 GCA_012271025.1 Deltaproteobacteria bacterium
ATGGTGAAGGACGGGCGGATATACACGCCGGGGTTGGAAGACAACGCTCTGGGGGGAATTACCCGGGACACGGTGATGCAGTTGGCGCGCACCGAGTTGGGTGTGGACATCGATATGCGGACCATTGACCGCAGCGAGCTGTACCTGGCGGACGAGGTGTTCCTGAGCGGCACGGCGGCGCACCTGACTCCCGTGGTGGAGCTGGACTGCCGGCCCATTGCCGACGGGCAGCCCGGCCCCATCACCAGCCAGCTGCAGAAGATGTATTTCGACATTGTAGTTGGGAACAACCCCAAATACCGGCACTGGTGCACTGCGGTAAAAACAGGAAACCTAGTACCCGCCTGACGAAAGGGGGGTAAATGCTGTGGCTGTCCGGCGCGGCAGTCCTGCTGGGCTACTTGCTGGGCAGCCTGCCGACCGCATATTTGGTTACGCAACGGGTCGGCAATACGCTGGCTGACATCCGTTTGATCGGGGACGGGAACGCGGGCGCGGCCAACGTGGGCCGCCTACTCGGTTCTCGGTGGGGAATCCTGGTCGGGGCCGTAGATATCGTCAAAGGGTTCGCGCCAGTGCTGCTCTTCAACGCGATGGTCAGTTCCTGGGATACAGTATCCGGTGCCGGCTTGCTAGGTGGGATCGCTGCAATGGGGGGCCACATCTGGCCGGTCTGGCTCAGGTTCCGCGGGGGCAGGGGAGCCGCGACCGCCCTGGGGGTGACGGCCGCTGTACTCACCGGGCCGGTTCTGCTGGTCGCGCTCCCCGCGTTAGCGATATTGTGGCGGACTCGCAGCACCACCCTGACGCTGGCGTTCGTCTATATCTCGTCGATCATTCTGGGCCGGATATTTTTCGACGTGTCGTGGGGAATCCTGTGCTATTGCGTCGGAATATTTATTACCGTCGGCGCAGTGCATTTCTGGAGTCTCAAGTATCGGAGCCGTCCGGCCGAATCGGTATCGGTTTAGCTCATCCCGTCTGTCGCCATTGAGTCTCACGTTACCGCCAATAGGGTGGTTCCGGCCACGATTATCACGATGGCGATGAATTTGGCGGAGAGCGCCGATGCGCCCAGCGTTTCTTGCATTAACCCCAGTCTGCGCCAACTCAGCAGCGACCCGGCGATGAACACGAACATGGGGCGCGTAGCGAGGATCGCTGATGCCAGCGAGACCGGACCGAAGGCGAACGACCAAACGAACAGGACGATCGCCAACTGAGGCAACAGTCCCTCACCGATGAGGAACGTTGCCAAGGCGGGCTTGGAGCGCAGCCCGTCATAGAGTTTGCGCCAATTGGACGGCCGGCCGAATACGGCAAACACCGGCACCATCCCAAGTTCCTGCATCGCAAATACTTCCCACGGCGTGAGGTCGTTAAGCACCAGCTTGGCCAGGAAAAAAGACATCCCCAACCCGGCCGAACTGGCCACCAATGCCGTGAGCCCCGGTGTGAGCCGGAACAGTCCCCTTCCCAGCCCTTCGACCGACACCAGGATCGCTCCGCACACCACCAGTGCAATCGCGGTCCACTGCCAAGGGCCAACGTGCTCGCCCAGCATCGCGAGGGCCAACAGGGCCACCAGGATCGGATTGGTCTGACTGACCGCGACCGCGCGCGACGCCTCTCCCATTCTCAATCCCAAGAACAGGAACAGCAGGCCGGCGCCGAGGCAAACGCCCGACAGCAAGCCGATGCCCACCGCCGGCAGTGGCGCATAACCCGGCCAACCTACTGCCGCCAACACGATGACCGCGGCAGTCAGACGGGTCAGGATGGAAC
>JAAXHF010000085.1 GCA_012271025.1 Deltaproteobacteria bacterium
GCCTACGCCTATCTGCCGCGCTCGGTCTCCTACCTGCCCGACAGCCGGGAGTTGCAGCGCCTGATCGAGAGCGCCGGATTCGAGCGGGTCAGCAAACAGCGGCTGTGCGGCGGGGTAGCCCAGATTGTCCGGGCGGTCCGCGCCGGGCGGAACCCTGACCATCGTTCGGAGTAATCTGAACAGAAGATGTGAGGGAGCCCCTGGAGGGAAGAGAGCCGGCCAGGAGGGAGGCCGACTCTCTGGAGGGTTGCATGTCAGGAGGGCTGTTGTGTCATGCAGCTGTCCCATCGTGACCGCAGGAAACGTGCCAAACCGCGCTGAGCGCCTCTCTCCTTGTTTTTCGTGGACGATACGAGCCCAGTGGACTGGTCTGAACCCGCCTTCTGCCTGTTTTTAGGGCACACTGCGTGCTGAAAGCGCACGAAACGAGTAGCTGACGGGCCGGCTGGTCTGCCTACCATGCCTGTTGCTCACGCAGCAGATTGTCGGTGGAGTGCCAATGCAATCGGCGCTGTCCTGTTCCCTGTTCAGATAGAGCTGCTTGAAATGAGCCGTAAATCCGGTCATCTTACGCTTTTCTTGATCCACTGCCTTTGTGGTGGAGTTGGTCCCTCTTTTGCTAACTATTTGTAGGGCAGGGATAGGGAGGAGAACATTCATGCTGATGCGACGAAACCTTTGGCTTTCTCATATGACACCTGTGAGGGATCGGCCTATTCTCAAACGGCACGGACGGGCTCTCCTGCTCGCATTCTGTCTGTCCGCGTTCTGCCTGCTCGCGTTCCTGCCGTCCGGACTCCAGGCAGACATGGCGCTGCCCCAGATTTCTTCCAAGCTGTCGCTCTCGGCCAACCTGCGGGTACGGGGAGAGTTCTGGGACTGGTTTGAGGGCTCGTCGGGGGACCATTCCTACGCCTATGCGGCAACTGTGGCCAAGTTTGGGCTGAAGTGGTCGGACGAGCTGTTCGACCTGCACGTGGAGGCCCAGAATTCCTCGCTCATGGGCCTGCCCGACGACGCCAGCGCCCCGGCTCCACAGGCCGCGTTCGGCCTCGGCACGGTCTATCGGGCTCACAACCGCCGCAATAACGACTCGGGTATTTTCCTCAAACAGGCGCATCTGACGCTGAAAAAGTTGGGCATCCCGGGCTTGAGCATGAAGGGTGGCCGACACCTGATCGCCGAGGGCGCCGAGGTGCTGAGCCAGGACCCGACCATCGACTGGATCAAGCGCTTTCGCGTCTCGCAGCGCCTGGTCGGCCCGTTCGGCTGGTCGCACGTCGGGCGGTCGTATGACGGGTTCACTGTCAGTTATACCAGGGACGCCTACAACCTGACCGTCCACGGCTCCCATCCGACCCAGGCCGGATTCGATCTGGCCGGCATCAAAATGATAGACGATATCGACCTGTTGTACACCGGTTTCAACATCACCCGGCCGTCGTTTGCCAAAACCAGCGATGCCCGTCTGTTTTACATCTATTATGCCGACGGACGCGGCCTGCGGCCGACCGATAACAGACCCGCTGCGGTGCGTAACGCCGACCGCCAGCATATCGCCATCCATACCGGCGGCGGCAATCTGATCCACCTGCTGCCCACTCCCGCCGGCCCCATCGACCTGATGGGCTGGGGCGTCGGACAGGGCGGCGACTGGGGCCGGCAGGA
>JAAXHF010000290.1 GCA_012271025.1 Deltaproteobacteria bacterium
GGCCAGAAACAGAGGGCCGTACGCGCCACGCGCCGTGGCAAAGTCGTCGGCATGTTTGACCCGCCGCTGGGCCAAAACCCCGATGCCTATCATGCCGCCGATATAGATGACGAGGAAGAACCACGACCAGGTAATGAGTGTCATGTGTGGGGAGATCAGGTTGAATGCGAGACGGGAAGGAAGTTGATCTTTATACGAGAGCCGCCCGCCTCTGCATACTCCGCTCTGACTTCCGGATCATTCAGCGCCTTTTGCTTGAAGCTCGCCAATGTTGGACGGGTCATTTTTTGATCTCCTGCATTTCCGGTAGGGTATCATATGTGATAACCCGAGCAAAGACGTAGAGATAGAAGCGACCGGGGTTCTGATGCCAGGAGGTCAGAAGAGGCGTAGGGGCGGGTTTCAAACCCGCCCCTACGTTTCACACGCCCTCGAACAGTTCCCGGACGTGGGGTTCGGGCAACGGCCGGGTCGCCTTGGACACGACAACGGTGAACACCACCGAGGTGAGGCTGGCGAGGGCCGAGCAGGAGAACGGATTGACGCCTTCAATGTAGAGCCAGGAGACGACAGAGTGTAGCAGGCCGGGTGCAAACCAGGCCGGGTCGATCAGTTGGGCGTGCAGAACCAGAAAGCTGACAAAGCCGCTGACCAAGCCGGCATAGGCCCCGGCCCGGGTGACCCCGCGCCACAGGGCCCCAAAGACCAGAGAA
The DNA here is from genome assembly GCA_012271025.1 of Deltaproteobacteria bacterium. Next base: position 714 of record JAAXHF010000290.1, read on the forward strand.
CCGGCAAAGGCCGACATGATGCCGCCGGTCCCAATCCAGACAATCAGTAGGACGTTGGTATCGACCCAGGCCCAGGCGATGGCCGCACACAGGACGAGAATGACTACCGTGGCCACCCGGCTGATGTATAAGACCTGGCGGTCGAGTCGTTCCCCGGTTGGCGGATGCTTCAATCGCGGGACTATACTCCGACGGTAGAGGTCGTTGGCGATAATCTGGGAAGATGACACGACGAGTCCGTCCGCGGTGGACATAATGGCGGCCAGCACGCCGACCCCGACGAGCGCCGCCAGCCAGGTCGGAAACAGCTCGATGAAGAGCGTGGGCAGGGCGTGATTCGAGGTCGCGCCCTTGGCGAACAGGGCGTCACCCAGCAGCGCCCGGGCCAACAGGCCGCCCAAGGTCAGCATGGCCAGGGTGAGGATGAATATGGTCGTGAGGCCAAGAAAGCGGTTCTGGT
>JAAXHF010000574.1 GCA_012271025.1 Deltaproteobacteria bacterium
GATGTACCTGGGCAAAATCGTCGAGTTGGCGGAGACGGAGGAGCTGCTGCGCAACCCGCTGCATCCGTACACGCGCGCATTGCTGTCCGCGGTGCCCAGTCCCGACCCAATGCGCCGCCGCGAGCCGCCGGACATCCTGGGCGATCTCTCCCTGCCCGTGGACCCGCCGCCAAGGTGTCGCTTCTACGACCGGTGCCCCGCGGCCACCGAGAGGTGCCGGCAGGAACCCCATCCTCAGATGGAAGAAAAGACGCCGGGGCACTGGGTGGCGTGTTACGAATCGTGATGGAAATGCGCGCGTGTTGGCCATGTATGCACACGGCCTGTGCAACAGGATCCGATTGACAAAGAAAAAGCCGGGTACGAAATGAGTACCCGGCGGCGGCACATGTGATGCCAATTCGAGAAAATATGTCGTTTCGGGGCGGTTTCGACTTATTCTCCTCACTATATCGTACGGAACATTGCTCCGCTATGGCCTCCGCCGCCCCATGAGGAATACTAGCACCCTGGAAAGGCCATATTGGCGTTTTTCACGAAAACGTCACAATGATTCACAAACCCACACAAACTATCGCGATGTGGTTTGTGTTCGTTTGCGAATCCCCGGATCAATGACCCCGCGCCTCCGACGATGGCAGGAGGCCATCGTCGGCTACGACCGGCCTGCCCACGCGCCCGCACGGTTTGGTTACGGGTGAGGATGCTCCTCTCGCATGGTGATGAAGGCCAGCGGTATTGACGAGACTATTACCAGCAGCAGGGCCGGCGCTGCCGCGCGGGCGAAGAATGCCTCCTGGGCCGCCGACCAGATGGATGAGGCCAGCGTAGTGAATCCGATGGGGCTCAGGATCAGCGTGGCCGGCAGTTCCTTCATGGTGAGCAGAAACACCAGCGCGGCGCCGGTCAGTATGCCCGGCCGGACCAGCGGCAGCGTCACGGTCAGCAGCACGGCCAACGGGCTCTTGCCCAGGCTGCGGGCGGCGTCCTCCAGCTCGGGCCGCACCTGCACCAGGGACGTTCGCAGCGACCCCACCGCGGCCGGCAGGAACAGCGTCACGTACGCCACGGCCAGAATGGCCAGGGACTGGTAGAGCCACGGGGCATAGTTCGCGCCGAAATAAACCAGCCCCAGGGCGATCACGATGCCGGGCAGCGCGAACCCCACGAATCCGAGACGTTCCAGCCACCGGCTGAACTGGCCCGGGTAGCGCACCGCCAGCACCGCGATGGGGGCGGCGCACAATACCGTGAGGGCTGCGGCCAGGGCGGAAACGCCCACGGAGTTGGCGGCCGCCCTCCAGAGCAGCAGC
>JAAXHF010000262.1 GCA_012271025.1 Deltaproteobacteria bacterium
GGCAGCCTATCGGTGGACGCTGTCATTTGCATCACACGTTGTCAAAGGGGGAAGCGCGCCAGCGCAGGGGGATTTCGGGGCAGGAGAATGCCCCCAGGAAAGAAGTTCAAACTGAGATACTACTGACCGATTCACCCGGTTGATACAGCCCGCCCGGCCGTGGCAGGCTAAGGGCATGAAACACCACGATTCGCATACCGACGATCTCGAACGTGAGGCCAGGAAACGTGTCAAACAGCTCAAGGAGTTTTATGCCCATCTGGGCAGCTACGTGCTGGTCAACGGTTTCCTGGTGTGTGTCAATCTCCTGACCTCGCCCCAGGTCTTGTGGGCCGTATGGCCGGCGCTGGGCTGGGGTCTCGGCCTGGCGTCCCACGCCGTATCCGTCTTCGGCCTGGCGGGCCTGGGCGGCAAAGCCTGGCAGGAACGCAAAGTCCGCGAGTTCATGCGTCAGCGCCAACGCGGTCTGAGTGCCGAGCAGGTCAGGCAGCTCTTACGCGAGGAACTTCAGCCCGATAGCCATGTCGTCCTGAGTCAGGCCGAGTGGCAGGCCGTGCTCCGGCGGCTCGAAAATCTGGAGACGATTGTCACGGGCAAGGACTGGACCTTCATGGAGCACCTGTCTGATGCCAACAAGGCGAGCGATAACGCTCCGTCGCCTGAGTCCAAGATCGGCCCGAACGGCGTCCGCCAAGAGGATACTGCCAATTCCGGCGCCCGGTAGCGGTTTTCATTCTTGACCGCGCCCCGACCGGAGGTTCAGACCATGAAACTGAGCTATTACCCTGATACGGACTCCCTCTACATTGACCTCTCTGAGCAACCGAGTACGGACAGTCAGGAGGTTGCCGAAGGGCTCGTGCTCGATTATGACGCCAGTGGGAACCTTGTCGGAATCGATATCGGCAATGCCAGCCAGAAAGTCCAGCTCAAGGAGCTGACGCTCAGCAAGTTACCAACCGAGAGCCAGGCTATCACGGCCTAAGAGGGTGAAGCGTTTCGTTCTCGTCTGCGTCCTTGTCCTGTTCGCCATCCTGCTGAACTGGGGGGTGCTGGCCCTGTTCGGGCAGCACAGCGCTGACCGGGCCGAGCACAGTCTGGTCGGGATTCTCCTCCTCATGGGCTATGTGGCCCTGCGCGCCAAGAGCCGCCCCGTTGGCATCTTTTTTACCGCGCTCATCCCGTGCTACCTCGGCACGGTCTTTCCGGACTGGGATATTCGCCTGTTGGGCATCGGCGGCCATCGCAATCCCCTCTTCCACAGCAGCCTGTCTTTCTTTGCGCTGGCTCTGTTGCTCGGACGCCGAGCCGGCTTCCTGGCCACCCTGATCGCCGGTTATGGCGTGGGCCTGGCAAGCCACCTGTGGTGGGACGTGGTCTACTACGGCGATGTCCGCTGGCTGCCCGGCGGCACTCTCGACCGCCTGTGGCTGGGCGTTCATGGCCTGCTGTGCCTGACCACCCCAGGCGGAATCAAGGCCGCTTTCGATTAAGTGGTGTCTCCGTTTGAAAATAGGTGTCGCGTCTCACCCACACCAGGCAAATCCCCACATTGAGCGGCCGGATTCGGCCTCGCCCGCGCGGCTGGTAAAAGCGCGGGGCGCGTTGTAAGACACAGGCAGGACAGCACTATGAAGGAGGGGACTATGCCACAGGTATACACTAACGCCCGGCTGATCGACGGCCTGGCGGATCAACCGCAGGAAGGCGTGTCCATCGTTGTCGATGGCGAGCGCATCACTCAGATCACCGGAAGTGACGCCCCGGCGCCGGCCGGGGCCGAGGTCATTGACCTGACGGGCAAGACGGTCGTGCCGGGCCTGATCGACACCCACGTCCACGCCACCCTGTTGGACAGCGAATCGCTGCCGCTGTTTATAGCCGCCGGCGTGACCACCGCCCGGGATGTGGGCGGCAAGCTGGAGAAGGTCACGCAGCTGCGGGAAGACCTCAAGACCGGCGCCAAGCTCGGTCCGCGCTTGTTCGTCCTCGGCCCACTGCTCGACGGAGTGGACCAGAGCATGGACTATAACGGCGAGCTGGGCGAAATGCTCGACAGCGTGCCCTCGGTGGAAGCCGTACCCCAGAAAATCGGCGACCTGCTCAAGGCCGGGGTCGACGGGGTCAAGCTGTATTTCACCCTGCCGCCCGACACGGCCAAGGCGATTATCCGCTTTGTCGATAAGCGCGTGCCGGTCACCGGCCACCTGGGCTACACCCACTCGCTCGACCTCATCAACGAGGGCATTGACGGCCTGGAGCACATGTGGATCTCGCCCTACAACGAGTTCTGCGCCCTGGACATGCAGTTCGGTCAGGGTGCGTCGATGATGGACCCCGGGTTCTGGACCCAGATTACCAAAGGCTGGGAAGAGGCCGACCTGGAGGGCGAGGGCGCCAAGACCTGGTTCGGCGCCATGGTCGACAAGCAGGTCAACATGGGCACGACGCTCGACCTGCTGTGGCTGGCGAAATTCGGCACCCAAGCCGCGCTCAAAGACCCCGACCGCCGCTATATTCCACCCATGGCCCTGGGACGCCAGCGGGCCATGGCCTCCCGTATTGGCGAGCGACCCGACTGGGATATTCACCCCGGCATCTTCGACCCCGCAAAGTGCGTCAAAGCGCTGGAGAAACACCAGGAGGCGACCCGCATCCTGCACGAGTCCGGGGGGCTGGTGGTTGGCGGCACCGACTGTGGCGGCCTGCCCTACCCGCCGCCGGGCTTTGCCCTGCTGCGCGAGATTGAGCTGTTGGCCGAAGCGCTCGGAGCCATGGACGCGATCAAGGCCGTGACCTCGGTTGCCGCCCGCTACCTGCGCCAGGAGGACAATGTCGGCAGTGTGGCGCCGGGCCGCTATGCGGACTTCTCGATTCTGGACGGCGACCCGCTCCGCGACGTGCGGGAGCTGCGCAGCACGACCACGGTCGTGCGCGGCGGGGTAGGCTACAATCCGGCCGAGTTGCTGGAACAGGTCCCGCACTCTGAGGTCGTCAGCTAGAAGACAAGGATGAATGCTGAACGTGGAATGATGAATGGGGGAAAACCCCGACGTCATTCCGCGGGCGGCCGGCGTCTTGCCATCGGTGTGGCCCGGCGCTAAGAGAAAGCGATGGACCAACACCGCTTCAACCAAGGGCTGGCCGCCTTCCTGACCGCCTCTCCGACCCCCTTCCACGCCGTCGAGCAGATGGCCGCCGGCCTGGGACAGGTCGGGTTTGAGCGCCTGGCCGAGGCCGACGCCTGGTCGCTACGACCCGGCGGACGCTATTTCATTACCCGCAATGACTCGTCGATTATTGCCTGGACCCTGCCGGTCGAGGGCTCGCCGGCCGAGGGCGGCTTTCGGATGGTCGGAGCCCACACCGACTCGCCGTGTCTGAAGGTCAAACCCCAGCCCGAGCTACACCGCCACGGCTATGTCCAGCTCGGGGTCGAGGTCTACGGCGGGGTGTTGCTCAACCCGTGGTTTGACCGCGACCTGTCGCTGGCCGGGCGGGTCAACTATCTCGACCAGCGCGGCCGGCTCGCCCACCGGCTGGTCAATTTTGCACAGCCCGTGGCGATCATTCCCAGCCTGGCCATTCACCTCGACCGCCAGGCCAACACCAGCCGCTCGATCAACGCCCAGACCTATCT
>JAAXHF010000373.1 GCA_012271025.1 Deltaproteobacteria bacterium
GGTATCACGGAGACGAGTGGCGTTTTAGATACCGAGGTGGAAGAGGTGGCTCCGGACCGTCTGGAGATCGGAAAGAAAAAGGGCCTCCTCGGCTGGATCTGGCCGTTCTGAACGACGCCTCCCCGGAGTGCTCATGCCTATCAAGCCTGTGCTCGGGGTGACCATGGGCGACCCCACAGGGGTCGGGCCGGAGGTCATACTCAAGGCCCTCCAATCACCGCCGCCCGGCTGTCGGGTCGTCGTTCTTGGCGATCTTGCGGTTTTACAGGAGACGGCGACCCGCCTGGCGTCTTCCCTTTGCCCGTATCAGTGGCAGGTTGGCGACGCCTTGCCAACCGACGCGCAGTGTCTACCCGTCCTGGCGCTTTCCCAACTCGCTCCAACCGAACGCGTACCCGGCCGTCCCACTCGCGCCGGAGGGGATGCCTCTTTTCGCTATGTCGAAAGCGGCGTGCGTTTCGCCCTGGACGCGACTCTGGACGGACTGGTCACCGCGCCGATCAGCAAAGCCATGTGGCAGGCGAGCGGCCATGCTTACCCCGGTCATACCGAACTCCTGGCCACGCTGACGGATACGGCCGAGGTACGGATGATGCTGGACGGGTCGCCCCCCCCTTTTTTGGGGGGCGGCCCTGAGCCTGTCGAAGGGCGAGGGGACAAAAAGCCGTTGCGGGTGATTCTGGTGACCACGCATATGCCTCTGGCCCAGGTTCCGCGGGCACTGTCGTGTGAACGGATTGAGAAAACCATTACGGTCGCGGCAACGCATTTGCGCCGTTTTTACGGTCTGCCCCAGCCACGCCTGGCCGTCGCCGGCCTCAATCCCCACGCTGGAGAAGCGGGCGCGTTCGGCGATGAAGAACAACGGCTGATTCAACCGGCGGTCGAGCGGGCCCGCGGCGCGGGCTGCAATGTTGTCGGGCCGCTGCCCGCGGATACGGTATTTGTGCGGGCGGTGCGGGGCGAATTCGATGCCGTGATCTGCCAGTATCACGATCAAGCCCTCATCCCGCTCAAACTGTTGTCCTGGGAAGACGGGGT
>JAAXHF010000627.1 GCA_012271025.1 Deltaproteobacteria bacterium
GTACATCACCATCCGGTAGTGGGGGTAGATCCGCCAGCGACTGTTGGGAAAGACGAACTCGAACACATAGCAGGGACGCTCGGTATACCGCACGACGCCCAGAAAGCGCGCCTCCAACTCGTCCTGCAGCCAGCCCTGCAACAGCTGGTGCTGGATGCGTTCGCCCAGCCGGTTCAGGCCGAAATCGGTAACGGGATAGGGATGACCACGCTGGGCGATATAGCCCCCGGGGTCAAGGTCGCCAATGAGCGGCAGACCACCGAGCGTCGTCCGCACCCGGATCCGTCCGGCATTCCAGCCGCGACGGTAGAGCGCGGCCGTCGTACCGTCGAGTTGCACATAGACATCGAAGGGGCGGCGGAACTTAAACGGCAGCTGGCCCAGGACGGCGGTCGCCCCGGCCCCCTCGGTCGTCATGGTCCAGACCCCGGTGTAGTCGCTGATCTCGGCATAGCGCTGGCCCCAGTGTCGCACGAAGCCGCGAATATCAACCGTGGCCGTGGTCTGGGGGAAGGCAGCCGTCTCGTCCACGCCCGCGGGCTGCCCTCCGACGCGGTCAAACACATCTACGGTCAGCCCGCTATTGACCTCAAGCGCGGTATAGACCAGCCGCTGTCGGATTTCGCCGCGCGGACCACGCAGGGTCAGACCGACCGGCAGACCGGTCCCGCGCTCAATGATGAACTCGTAGACCGCAACCGCATTGTCCCGAAAAGGGATCAGAAAAGCCGGGACGGACAGCAGAATCTCGCCGTCCTCCAGCTGCGGATCATCGGTCCGGGCCTGGACCAACTGCAGGCTGCGGTCCGAGGCCGGTCGGCGCGACAGGGCGAGCAGGGCGCCGAGCCATTCGTGTACATCTTTCAGGCTGGGGACAAAGGGCTCGCTCAGCCCGATCAGGGGCACGCTGACTTTGACATAGTTGAACCAGCCGCCCAGGGTCAGCAGAAAATTGCCGTTATTCCACCCAGGTCGGGCTTGCAGCGTGGTGCCGGCATACGGCCCGGTCTGCCAGCTGAGCACCAGAAAGCCGGGTTTGCGGAACAACACCCGGATTTCTTCCCGGTGCGGTTCGTGTCCGGACGTCCAGGTTTCCCGGTGGAGCGTGCCGCGATAATCGGTCAGCCGAAAATAGGCCGCGCGACACTCGGTCAGCAGCTCTTGGACCTGGGTTGCGGCTGGAGCGGCAGCCACCGGAGTCTGGCTGCCCCAGACCCACAGCCATCCCACTCCGTACACCAGGCACGTGGCCCACCACTTCATGGCTCTCCCAGTCCGGCCTTGAGGGCCACGATGGC
>JAAXHF010000196.1 GCA_012271025.1 Deltaproteobacteria bacterium
CAACTGCTCGGCAAAGGCGGCCATGTGTTCCCGTATCAGCCGCTGATCGTGGGCGGTTTCCACCAGGTGTTCGGGCGAGGCCGACGGATCTGGAACCATATCGCCCAGCGAAGCGCCCGATTCGGCGTCATTGAGAGGCCGGTCGAGCGAGGTGTCGGGCGCGGCCAGGCGTTGCTCCATTTCGATCACATCGTGTTCTGACACATCCAGGCGGTGGGCGATCAGCTTGGGGCTGGGGACAAAGCCCTGGGCTTCCAGCCTGTCCTTCTCGCGCCGCAGGTTGTAGAAGAGTTTGCGCTGAGCCCGGGTAGTGGCGATGCGGACCAGGCGAAAGTTCTGGAGCAGGAAACGCAGCATATAGGCCCGAATCCACCACACCGCGTACGACGGGAAGCGCACCCCGCGGTAGGGGTCATACTTCTGGACCGCTTCCATGAGGCCCATATTGCCCTCTTGAATCAGCTCCAGCAGCTGCTCGTTGGCGTGCTGGTACTCCCGGGCCAGTTTCACCACCAGCCGCAAATTGCCGGTCACCAGACGGTAGGCGGCTCGCAGGTCACCGTACTCTTTGTACTCAACGGCCAGATCGTGTTCCTCTTCCCGACTCAGCAGAGGATAGCGCCCGATGGCCGCAAAATAGCGCTGGAGCGGGTCGTACAGGGCAAGGTCTTGGCCCGACTCGTCCGGCGACGGCTCCAGGACGGGCTCCAAGACGGGTTCGGGGACGACCGGGGAGGACCGCTCCTCACTCACAACCGGGGTCTCCTGGTCTTGTTTTTCGCCCATTTTTTTGGCTTACACTGTGAACCGCGGGTATTCAAGCGGGGTAGGCTTTCCCGTCCGTGGAACACGGCCAAGTCTGTCTGGAGAAGGCGTGGCATGCCGGCTATTGATATCGGCCTCGGGTTTGGGGCAGCCCTGCAACACATCGAAGAACGCCTCGTCGAATATGTGACTGAGGCCTACCGGGCCGCACCACAGCGACCGCTCACCGCCTTTGGGCTGGCCAGACGTATTGAACGCCACGTGGGCCTCAAGGGACTGCATCTCAACCCCCGCTTGCTCATCGGCTGGGTCCAGGCTTTTGAAGAGCGAACCGGCCGGATGCTGCTGGAACAGGTCGCCGGCTCCAGGCCCCGGCACTATCGGTTTGTGTACGACAAAAACGTGGCCTATCCGGGCCATCAGCCGCGAGAGGCAGGGCAAGCACGCACGGGCCGAGCGCGGACCAGCCCTGGCGACGACCGCTAGCCGGCGTTCAAGACGGTCGTGATGCGTTGGGTAACTTCTTCGGGCGCGGCGTTGCCGTCAACACGCCTGACCAGGCCCTGTCCCTCATAGAAGGGGATGATCGGGGCGGTCTCCGAGTGGTATTTCTCCAGCCGGGCGGTACACGCTTCGGCCGTATCGTCCTTGCGCTGGATGACCCGGTCGGCAATGTCCGACGGTGGCGGCCGGAAGCTCAGGTGATAGATTTCGCCGGTCTCGGGATCTGAGCGGCGGCCGGTAATGCGCTCCACGATCAGTTCGTCCGGCACCTCGATCAACAAGACCGCATCGAGGCTGACGCCGGCGTTTTTGAGGTTGACATCCAGGGCTTCGGCCTGGGGCCGGGTGCGCGGAAAGCCGTCCAGCATGAAGCCCTTGGCGCAGTCCGGCTTGGCGATGCGTTCGATGATCATGGCAATGACCAGCTCGTCAGGCACGAGCTGACCCGCCTTCATATACCCGTCGGCCTGTTGGCCGAGCTGGGTGCCCTCGGCAACAGCGGCGCGCAGCATATCGCCGCTGGAAATATGCGTAATCTGAAATGTATCGACCAGGAACGCCGCCTGGGTGCCTTTGCCCGCCCCAGGTGGGCCAACAAGAATCATGCGCATGTCCTCATACCTCCCTGGGGGCCGACTTTGCCACGGCGCCCGCGGGTTTTCAATTGGGGCCAGTCCCCAGCCTCTGGATGCCGGATCAAGCCCGGCCTGACGAAAGCGCACTGGCACGGCTGCAACTTACCGAGAAACGTTCTACGGAATGAGTTTGACCAGGGTGACGGTCAGGCCGACAATGCCGACGGCCAT
>JAAXHF010000517.1 GCA_012271025.1 Deltaproteobacteria bacterium
CTTTGTGTCCGCGCTGACCGGCACCCGGGTCACCAGCCTGCTGCCGCTGATTGAACGGGTGTCCGAGGCGCACGCCACACAGCTCCCGACCGTCCAGCTGAACCGCTGCCTGAAAGAATGGACCGAGCGAAATCCGCCGCCCAGCTATCGGGGCAAAACTCCCCGTTTTTTCTACATCACCCAGGTCTCGGCCAAGCCGCCGGTCATCGCCATCTACACCAGCGCTCCCCAGGCCATACCCAGGGGCTATGCGCGTTATCTTGAAAATCAGCTCCGCGAACGCTTTCCCCTGACCGGCACCCCGGTCAGACTGAGCTTTCGGACCCGGCGCAAAGAGCGCAAGACCACACCAGTCTGACACACCAGGACCGGCCCTATTCGATGACAATCCGGTCGCTCTCGGGGAACAAGCACTCGTCCTCATAGTACAGCCCGCCACGCAGGCGGCAGTCCTGCTCGCCGAACATCTCATAGCTCGGCTGGTAGCACTGTTCCCCGTACGGAAAGCCGCCCCGTTGCTCACACCGGCCGGCCGGGGTCATTGGCGTCTCAATGGACTTTTTGATGTACTGCTCGAAATCGTCCCAGCGCTTAACCGGAGAGGCACAGGCGGACAACGCCAAGCTTATCCCCACGACTACGCCGAGCGGGTTCCGTCTCATCATCGTTCTCGTATGTAGCGGTTTTTTGTCCCAGGCGTTAGTCCGGGGCTTCTCGCCGGTCGATAATCCGGGTCACCAGATCTAGGTCAGCCGGATTATCGACATCAATCGCGCACTCGGCAAACGGCATGCGGACGACCGCGATACGCGCCCCAATGACCTGCTCGGCGCGTTGTCGGGCGGCTTCGGCGTCCGGTCTGCCCAGGACCAGCCACACAAGGTTCCACAGCCCAAAGGTGCTCAGCAGGCGCCACGGACGCTTGCGGAACTGCCCGCTGTGGCGCCAGAAGGCGGCGGCCGCCTCGGCGCTCGGGCCGGCGCGCAGGGCAAACAGGTTTGTGCCGCAAAACCGCTCGTCCCGGAACGGAATGAAGCTCCGCTTCGAATCGGGATAGACGGTGCGGAAACGCGACTCGGCCATGACGCCGACAATCACGTCGGCGTCGCTCGTCCGCGCCGCGTGACAAAAATACTCGAGCATCTCGGTCGTCAACAACGGATGATCGGCCGTGGTCACCAGCAGCAGGTCTCCGGCGGCGAGCTGCCGGACATAGCCAAGGGCGCTGGCGCTGGGCGAATCACCCACCGGCGCAAACTGGAGCAGGCCAGCCTCGTCCAGTGCCCGCAACTCGGCGATGGCGTTCAGACTGCTCGGAGCATCGGTGCTAATGACAAACCGCCGCACCCCGTACAAGGGCTGAAGACTCCGTAGCACCCGTGACAGCATGGGAATACCCCGGATCGGCACGAGGGCCTTATGACTACAGCCCGCCGCCTGAGCCAACGGCTCGCCCGGTCCACGGCGGCCTGCCAGCACCAGGACGGTCAGATCGGCCGGAGTCGTTTCAGGCATGCGGCTATTGTAATCACCCGTCCATATTCAACCAGTCCCCCCTTGCGACCCTCTCTCACTCCGACCCTCACGCCGAGACGACTCACCTCAAGAGGGGCGGGTTTGAAACCCGTCCCTACCGCTGTGTCCCAGCTTGACGCTGGATTGACCGCCCCATAGGCTATGGGACGCACCGGGACAAGGCCATGCGCATTTGGATTGACGCCACAGATATGCGCAGTCAACTGCGCGTGTTCGGGATGAGCCTCCTCGAACGCCAGCTCCAGGCAATCAGCCGGGCCGAGCTGGATCGGCCCGAGGTGTGTGTCGTCCTGCCCACAGACACGCCTACTCCTCACCTGCCCCACCTCGGGCGTCTGGCGGTGCGCTGGGAACGGACGACTGGCCCGGTGCAAGACCGGCTCGCCGCAGCCGTCGCCAGGGCGGACGGCGAAGCGCTGATCGCAACCGAGGGGCACGCCATCATCGACGAACGCCTGCTGGACCATGTGGCTCAGCGTCCGGGTTCGTATGCAGCTGTGGGCGGTGAGGGGGAGGCGCGCACAGCCCTGCTGCGCCTCGAACACGCGGTTCCGACCGAACCCATGCCAGAAGCCCGGCTTCCAGCCCTGGTCCAGCACTACCTGGCTTGCGGCGCGCTCTCCGAGCTGCCCCTGGCCGAGGTTCCGTCGTACATCCCCAAGCTGCGCCGAGATCTGCCGATCTACCTGTTTGGCATCACCGATTCGACCAGCCGAGACGCGGCCGAGCGCTTTCTGTTCTGGTCAAACTACAAAGGCTCGACCGATTTTTTCACCAAATACGTCTACCCGCCCCTGGTGTGGCTGCTGGTCCGGCCCCTGGCCCGCTGGCGGGTCCACCCCAACAGCGTCACCCTGGTCAGCATCGTTCTGACCCTGGCTGCGATCCCCCTGTTCGGCCTGGGCTACTGGGTCAGCGGCTTTGTGTGCGCTTACGCCATGAGCGTACTGGACTCGGTTGACGGGAAGCTGGCGCGGTTGACCTTTCGTTCCTCGCGTCTGGGCGACTGGCTGGATCACGGCCTGGATATTGTCCACCCGCCGCTGTGGTACGCGGCCTGGGCCTGGGGGCTGAGCCAGGCAGACCCTGAGTCGGCGGTGTTTCAGGCTGCGGTGTGGATGACCGGAGTGTACATCCTTGATCGTATTGTGGCCGGCGTGTTCAGCTGGCGGCACGGCCGCTCGATTCACGGCTATACCCGGCTGGACGAGACCATGCGCACGTTCATCTCGCGCCGCAATATCAACCTGCCCCTGTTCATGGTCGGCCTGCTGGTCGGCCTGCCGGCTGCGGTTTTTTATCTGATTGTGGCCTGGCAACTAGCCTCGTTCGTCTTCCACACCGACCGGCTGGTCCGTTTTTGGAACGCCCGGCCCACCAGCCCGCCGGCTGAGCTGGCGGTGAAGAATCGCGGTTGACACGCCGCAATCCGCCGAGCGACCGCCATGCACCTGCTGCTTGTCTTTGCCCGCTCCTATCCCTACCACAGCGCGCTGGTGCTGGGCTGTCTCCTCGTGTCTGCCGTCTTCGAAGGCATTGGCTTTTCCAGTCTGCTGCCGCTGCTGAGCATGACGGTCACGGATCAGACCGCCGCCGGGACGGACGAGCCGCCGGCCTGGCTTGAACAGCAGGTCAGCAACGGGTTGGCGATTTTTGGCTTGCAGCCCCATCTCGGGACGCTGTGTGTGGTGATTGTCGGCGGCCTCGGCCTCAAGGCGGTCTTTGTCCTGATCGCCCAGCGACAGGTCGGCTACACGGTTGCCCATGTGGCAACCGACCTGCGCCTGTCCCTGCTGCGCTCGCTGCTGGCCGCCCGTTGGGAGTATTACACCCGCCAGCCGGTCGGGGGGTTTGCCAACGCCTTTGCCACCGAAGCGACCCGTGCGGCTGAGGCGTATCTGTTTGGCGCGACGATTATTTCGCTCAGTATCCAGACCGCGCTGTATACCGGCCTGGCGTTTGCCGTGTCATGGCGGGCCAGCCTGGCCGCAGCCGGCTTCGGCCTGGTGCTGGTGCTGGTGCTGAGCCGCCTGGTTCGCATGTCGCGTCGGGCCGGCGCGCGCCAGACCCAGCTCCTCAAGATCCTCCTGGAACGCTTGACCGATGTCTTGTCGGCGGTCAAACCGCTCAAGGCCATGGCCCGCGAGACGCTGACCGCCCCCCTGCTGGAAAAAGGCACCCAGCGCCTGAACAAGGCGCTGCGTCGCGAGGTGCTGAGCCGGGAAGCCCTGCGCGCCCTGCAAGAGCCACTGGTCATGGCCGCCCTAGTCGGTGGCCTGTACCTGGCGCTGAGCCGCTGGTCCCTGTCTCTGGACAGGCTTGTTGTTCTGGCCGTGCTGTTTGAGCGCACCTTCCGCAGCCTGGGCAGAGTCCAGCGCCAGTATCAACGCCTGGTTGCCCGAGAGAGCGCCTATTGGTCTCTGCGTGAAAGAATAGACCACGCCCAGACCCAGCGCGAGGCGCTTCAGCGGTCCGAGGCGCCCGTCCCACGCCTCAGCCGGGCGCTCCGCTTTGAGCAGGTCAGCCTCGCCTATGGCGACCAGACGATTCTCGACCAGGTCTCCCTGAGCATTCCGGCCGGTCGGCTGACCACCCTGATCGGGCCGTCCGGAGCCGGGAAAACCTCGACGGTCGATCTCATCGTCGGTCTGGTCCAGCCTCAGTCGGGCACGATCTGGATCGACGCTACCCGACTCGACCAGACGAGCCTGTACGCCTGGCGCCGGGCGGTCGGCTATGTTCCCCAGGAAATCCTGCTGCTGCACGACAGCGTACTGGTGAATGTGACCCTCGGCGATCCGAACCTGAGCCGCAGCGATGCCGAAGCCGCGCTGCGGGCGGCCGAAGCCTGGGATTTTGTCAGTGGCTTGGCCGACGGCCTCGACACCCCGGTCGGCGAGCAGGGCAGCCGCCTGTCCGGCGGCCAGCGTCAACGCATCGCCATTGCCCGAGCGCTCGTGCATCAGCCCCAGCTCGTCATTCTGGATGAAGCCACGACCTCTCTCGACCCGGACACTGAAGCCGCCATCTGCGCCACTGTCCAACACCTGCGGGGACACACCACGCTGCTGGCTATCTCGCACCAGCCCGCGTTGCTCGAAGCTGCGGATCGGGTGTATCGCCTGTCGGGGGGGAAAATGGAGCGGCTGGGCCAGGGGCTGGAACACCCGCGCGCAGCCCAAGCCTGAAAAAGAACCCGTATGAAGCTGTCGAAAACGCTGCGCAGCCTGTCACGCCTCGTTCCGCTGCCGAC
>JAAXHF010000582.1 GCA_012271025.1 Deltaproteobacteria bacterium
ACGGTCATGCCCAGGTCCTTGAACGAGCCGGTATGGGCGGTCCCGCACTGCTTGACCCACAGGTCTTCGAGCCCGATCTGATGGCCCAGCCGTTCGGCCCAGAACAGGTTGGAGCCGCCCTCATAGGTGGACACGACATTGTCGTCGTCCACCGCCGGGCACACCATCTCCTTCTTGCCCCACACCCCGCTGCCGTAGGGATAGGTGGTCCGTCGGTAGCGATCATCAAACAGCCGCTTCCACTCCTCGGCCGGGCGGGTTCTGAGCGCGTCCAGATCGTGCTGAACATCAAGCAGGCTGCCACACTTGGGACAGTAATACATGATCTGACTGAGCGGCCACTGGCCGCTACAGCCGGACGCGCAGCCAAACCAAGCCCGAAACGGAGGCGGTGTCGATACAGCCAGAGGTTCAGCAAACGCGCCGTCAGCCATAAGACGTCCCTCCTTTTCCCCAAGGCTGCTAGCCGAGATTTTCTTCAATGCGGACGCACACCGCCTGGCCCTCAACGACCGGCAGCTGGTTCACCTGCCGGAGGGCGGCTTTGAGGTTGCGCTCACCCGCAGCATGGGTGCGGATGACCAGGGGCACAGACGCGTCACTATTGCTGCGCCCGCGCTGAATGACTGAAGCGATGCTGATCGACTGCTCGGCCAAGCCGCCGGCAATGGCGGCCAACACCCCCGGCTGATCGGCGACCTGAAAGCGGACATAGTACTCGCTCACCACCTCGTCCATAGGGCGAATCGGCGCGCTGCGCAACTCTTTCCAGGCATAGCCCAGGCCGGGCAGTTGACGGGCCGAGGCCAGGCCGCAGGTCCGGGTCGCGTCCAGAATATCCGAGACCACCGCCGCCGCAGTCGGCGGGCCGCCCGCCCCACGGCCGAAATACAGGGAGGAACCAAGCGCCTGGCCCTGGACAACAATCGCGTTATAGGCACCGCCCACCCCGGCCAGCAGGCTGCGCTGGGGCACCATGGTCGGATGGACGCGCAGCTCGACCAGCCCGCCTTCCTGCTTGGCAATCGCCAACAGCTTGATCTCGTAGCCGAATTCCCGGGCAAACAGGATATCGGTCTGGCTCAGCTGACGGATGCCCTCGGTGTAGACCGCCTCAAAGGGCACCCGCACGCCAAAAGCCAGCATGGCCAGCAGGGTCAGCTTCTGGGCTGCATCAATGCCGTCAATATCAAAACTGGGGTCGGCCTCGGCCAGGCCCTCGTCCTGGGCGCTGCGCAGGGCCGTCTCGAACTCGGCGTCCTGCTCCCGCATCATGGTCAGGATGTAATTACAGGTGCCGTTCACAATCCCGAACAGGGCATGATTCCGGTCGGCCGCCAGACTCTCGCGCAGGGTGCGCAGAATGGGAATCCCGCCGGCCACACTGGCCTCAAAACCGAGCGGTACGCCGCGCTCTTCGGCCGCCGAAAAAATCTCCTCGCCGTGCACGGCCAGCAGAGCCTTATTGGCAGTCACCACCGCCTTGCCCGCCTTGATGGCGGCCAGCAGCAGGGAGCGGGCCGGCTCGGTGCCGCCGATCAGCTCAACCACCAGCTCAAGCTCAGGATCGCGGACCACCGCCCAGGGGTCTGTTGACAGGCGGGCGCCGCCCAGGTCGGGGTGCGATTTGGTATGAATGCTGCGGCTGGCCACGTGGACGAGGCGTAGGCGGCAGTTGCGTTTGCGGGCCAACTCGTCGGCGTTGTGCTCCAGCAGGCGGACAACCTCGCTGCCCACCGTGCCCAGGCCGATGAGACCCAGCCTCAGCTCACCCGCTGCCACGCCGACCCCACGTTCGCGTCGTTGACGGCACGCGTGTCCACCCCGCCAAAGGCCCGGCGGATGCCCCGGATAGCCTGGCGGGTGCGCTGCTCATTTTCGATCAGGGCGAAGCGGACAAAGTCGTCCCCATACGGACCAAAACCGATCCCCGGCGAGACCGACACCTTGGCCTCGGTCAACAGGAACTTGGCGAAGTCCATGGAGCCCATGTCACGAAACGGCTCGGGCACCGGAGCCCAGACAAACATCGTGCCCCTGGGCTTGGGGATATGCCAGCCCAGCCGCTCCAGGCCGTCGATCAGCACATCGCGCCGTACCAGATAGCGCTGGCGAATCTCTTCGACGCAGTCCTGGGGTCCGTTCAGAGCGTGAATAGCCGCAATCTGTATGGGCTGGAAAATGCCGTAGTCGAAATAGCTCTTGAGGCGGCTGAGCGCGGTCAGGGCTTCGGGGTTGCCGCAGGCAAAGCCGACCCGCCAGCCCGGCATATTGTACGACTTGGACAGGGTGAAAA
>JAAXHF010000706.1 GCA_012271025.1 Deltaproteobacteria bacterium
CATACACACACACCTGCTCGACCATCCGGTCCGACACCAGGGCGGCGGCGGCTTTGCGGTCTCTGGTTTGCCAGGCCTGCTGCATGGCGTTGACCTCATCGACAAACCCACACCGTCGCCACTGCAGCCGGTAAAAGGGCAGCTGGGCGAAAAAGGCCAGATTGTAGCGAGCCGCAGAACGCGCCTGCTCAAGATCCTCAGAGATAAAGGTCGGAATACTGACAATGCAGTCAAGCTGCTCGGGGTCTTTGCCAACGCGCCGGGCTGCGGCCTTGGCCGCCTCAAGCAAGGTCGTCAGATACGTTCGGGCGGGCAGGAAAGGCATGATGCCGTCAGCCTCTTCACCGCCGACCGCAGCGGTCTCGGCCGTCACCGAGGCCACATATACCGGAACGGGGTGTTGGGACGCACGGGGTCGAAAAAATGCGCCTATCGACTCGCCTGTCAGCGCCTTCTTGAGCGTCTGGACGTAGGAGCGCATATAGGCCCGGGGCTGGTCCATCTTCATCCCCAGCGATTCGATCAGCGGCCGATGGCTCACCCCCAAGCCCAGCACCAGACGGCCGTCGGACAGCTCGGCAATCGTCCAGGCCGTCATGGCCGCCAGAAAGGGATGGCGAAAATAGATATTGGCGATATTGGTCCCGACCTGAATCCGGGAGGTCGCCAGCGCAATCGCCTCGGCACACGCCAGGGCGTCGCCGCGTCCCTCGTTGACCAGCAGGGCGCTGAAGCCGCGGTCTTCGGCCCGCTTGCCCAGTTCGACAAACTCCTTTGGCGGGGCTTCGGTCGCCGTGGACAACACCACCCCCAGACGAAACTCGGCCATAGCGTCTCCTTTCCTGTCGGGCGTGCGGCCCCGGCCTACTGCGTTCCCTCCTCCATGACGGGCGGAGCATCTCCTTCGCCACCACGAACCGCTTGGGCCTCTAACTCATAGGTCAGCCCTTCCCGCAGGCCCGTATCGACAACGATGATCTTGCCGCGCTCTCCAACAAACTGGTACCGACCGGCCTGGGGCCGCAGCAACCAGCTGAGCAGGCACAGCATCAGCAGGCCGATCAAACCAAACATCTGCCAGGTTAAAAGCCTGAGGTAGCGTTCTACTCTTCTGAGACTGAGGCCCGAGTCGCTCAACTCGGCCCGTGCGCTTTTCGACGCCATTCCTCCTCCTTCATGGGCGGGTATCGCCTCTGTATAAAAGGTCTGACAAGAATTCTCAACAAAGAGCAAACGTGTCAACATGTTCATGTGGTT
>JAAXHF010000719.1 GCA_012271025.1 Deltaproteobacteria bacterium
TTTCCCGGACTGCTCCGGCGGTGCGGCGGACGGCGCGGTGTGGCGGCCGGCCGTCCCGGACGGATTGGTATAGATATCGTTGAGCTGTTGGACGCAGCGGTCGGCCTCGGCCCGGACCCTGCCGACGATTGCCCGGGTCTGGGCGTTCCAGGCCGCCGGTTCGGTCTGAAAAATACTCCGATACCAGCGCGTGCTGCGCTGAAAGGCCCCGACCAGATTGTCCACCTGCCGGTCGGCCTGGTCTCGACGCAGGCCGGCGATGATCCGCTCGCGCACCCGGCGGCGCACCTGCCAGTGTCCGTAGCCGGCCAGGACAGCTGCCACGCCCAGGCTCCAGCCTCCCAGCCCGAGGAGCAGCTCACCGAGACCGAACCAGGCCAGCAGGCCGAGCAGGACCAGCCCCCCGCCGAGCAGCATCCCGTCCCGCCACACGACTCCCGCCCGCCAGCCGCTCAGCATGGCCCGCAATTGGGGAACCGCCTGCCGCTCCAGCTCGTTCGCCGAGCGCTCCAGGGTCCCCACCACACGGTAGGCCTGGGCGGTCCGCACCTGCTGAATACGGGCCTGGAGTTCGCCGTAGTCGTGCTCGCGTAGCGCCTCGTACCGGGCGCGGACCTGGGGGTCGGCAATCGGAGCCGCCGCCGAGCAGCTGTAGATGTGATAAAAACGCCCGGCGGTCAGGCCCTTTTGGGCCAGGCCGCGCTGCCAGGCGGCCACCACCTGCTCGGCATTATCGTCCTGGGCGGTCGCGTCCAGATGGTTCAGCACATACAGAAATTTGCTGGAGTCCGTCCGCCGGATCGTCTTTTCGACCAGATGCTCAAGCGTATCCCGCATCGAGCCCGCCTCCGGGTGACGGGCGTCAAAAAAAACCAGCACCAGGTCTGACAGGGCGACGATGTGGTCGGTCAGACGCAGCACTGCGGTGCGTTGCCCGTCCGCGTCAAAGCCGGGGCTGTCAATGAAAATCCGGCCTCGAACCACCTGGCTGGGACAGGTTTTGAGCTGGAGATAGGCGTCCATGCGTTCGCCCTCACCCGGCACCGAAGTCTCAAGCTCGCGGCTGATTTTGTAAAACGGGAAGCGTGGGTCGGCGTCCAGCGCCAGGGCCGGCAGCGCCCGGACCTGAGCATCCTGGCCGTAACACACGACGGTAAACTTGTCGTCAACAGCCTGGTTGCCGGTCAGCTGTAAGGGATAGTCGAGATAGTCGTTGAGGAAGGTCGATTTGCCGGCCGAATACGTCCCCAGAACCGCAACGATGGGCCACCACGGCACGTGACGGGTATAGGACTCGGTAGGCGAGAAAAATCCCAGCCGGCGGGCGACTCTGTCCAGTTCGCGCAGGCCGGCGACCACGGCCAGAAAGACCGGCCCCTCCTCTTCCAGTTCGTTCTGGATATGTGTCTCGAGAGCCGCCTCAAGACGGTCCGAGCCAACGGTCTTACGTCCGAATACCACGCGCTTCCCCTGCCGCTGAGGCGCCCGCGCAGCGGAGGATGAACCTGCCCCGAGCGTCGCCTGCCCGGTGCCTCAGGCGGCGGTTTGGGCCAACCGCTTGGTGATAAAGCCCGGCTTGAACAGCGCGATCAGCACCGGCAGCAGGGTCATCGTGGCCAGAAAACTCACCCCCATCCACAGCGCCAGCAACAGCCCCATCTCACCGCTGAAACGCAGGCTCGACATGGTCCAGAACAGGGTCCCGAGCACCATGGTCAGGGCGGTGAAGGTGACCGCCTTGCCCGAGGTCACCAGCGTCCGCAGGACGGCCGCGTCCAGCCCTTCTCCGGGCTTTTGTTCCTCGATAATCCGGCTGACAATGTACAACGCATAGTCAATGCCAAACCCGACCCC
>JAAXHF010000038.1 GCA_012271025.1 Deltaproteobacteria bacterium
AGGGGTCTTCGCCGTTGCCGTGGTGCAACAGGGCCAAGGCCATGACTGGCTGATGGACCAGGTTCAGCTGCTGTGGCAACCCCTGTTCGCCCCAGCCATCAGCCTGCTGATCATGGCGGCCCTGGTGAGCGGCATCTTCAGCTGGTGGCAGCGGCGAGTGCTGAAGCCAGATCGGGGTAGCGGAAGCTGAAGTTCAGGCCGTCAAGCCGCTCCGAAGCAACCTGCTGGCCCTCCAACACCACCTTGGCGCCGTGCCCCAGAAGCACCTGAAGCACTGGAGCTGGCACCGGCAACAAACTCGGACGGCCCAGGCTGCGCCCCAGCTGCTTGCAGAAGGCCGTCATCGAGACGGGCTCGGGAGCCACGGCATTGATCACGCCACTCCAGCTCTCGTCCGTGAGGGATTGAAGGATGAGGGCGCAGAGGTCACTGCGGTGGATCCAACTCATCCACTGCCGGCCACTACCGATCGGACCGCCAAACCCTGTGCGAAACACCGGAAGCATTTTTCCGAGTGCACCGCCGTCGGCCGCCAGCACGATGCCGATCCGCAGGGTGACCTGCCGCACAGCGGAAGGCACCGCCTCAGCCGCCGCTTCCCAGCGCTCACACAAGCTCGCAAGGAAGTCGTCGCCAGGGGTGCTCGATTCAAGAAAACGCTTGTCCAGGCTGGAGCCGTAGAAGCCGATGGCCGAGGCATTCACCAGCACCTTCGGTGGCGTTGTACAGGCCTCGATCGCGTTCACCAACTCCGAGGTCGTCTCCAAACGGCTGGTTTCTATCAGCTGCCGGTGGGTCGCGGTCCAACGCTTCTCGGCAATCGGTTCCCCCGCCAGGTTGACCACCGCATCAGCCTGGTTCAGGGCATCCAACAGCCCGGCGTCGGCCCAGGTGCTGCTGCTGGCGGGGTCGAACTGCATCCAGATCAGTCGCCCATCCGCCCGTTCAGCGTCGTAGCCACGGGCCAAACGGCGGCTGACCACCGTGAGCTGATGGCCGGCCTGAAGCAGGAGCGGCAACAGCTCACGGCCAACAAAACCCGTGCAGCCAAACAGCAGCAGACGCATGAAAGCGGGGGTGTTGCGGCTGGGAGGCTAAGGGGGTTTGTCGGCGATTGGTTTTAGCCTGGTGCCATCACCTCCCCCTGTCATGGCC
>JAAXHF010000307.1 GCA_012271025.1 Deltaproteobacteria bacterium
GTCGGCCTGGCCACCTGGTCAATCGGCGACCTGCTCGCTTGGCGCGGGCCCCTAAACCCTCTCAGGATCGCGCTGAACGAAAATCCTGTGGCCACAGACGGAATGTCAACGACGCTCCTGAATCTGTTCGGAGCCCCATTGGGGATCGGTCTGCTGCTCCTCCTGCTGGCCGCCGCCGCACTGTTCCTCTGGCGTAGTCCCCGTCCGCGCAAGGGCGACTACTGGTCCTGGCTGCCCCTCGGCGCCTCCGTCGGGCTCTTCACCAGCTTGGCTTGGCTCCTCGCCCGCGCCGGCGGCGCCAACTATACCTTCGGCACTTCACGCGTTCCTACGACGCTCTACGAATCCCTGTTCAATTTAGGCGAAACCGGGAATCTGTGGATTCCTGTGGCCCTGATAGCTCTGCTGCCCGGCTCCTTCATCGCTGCCCGCCTCGCCGGCACCTTTTGGGCCAGGGGAGAAACATCAGGCCGCTATACACAGTTGGCCGTAGGCGGCCTCCTCATGGGCATCGGCGCCGGCATCTCCGGCGGCTGCAACCTGGGCCATTCCCTGGTCGGCGTCCCCCTTCTCAGCCTCGGCAGCATTACCACCACCTTGGCAATGCTGCTCGGCGTTTTCCTGACAGACCGCGCCGCAGGCTTGCTCGATTATCTGTCGCCCCACCTGAATCGAACCGCCCCCGGCACTTCAACACCGGGCTGAATATCGCGTAACGAACACTGAAATAGTACAGGAGCATCGAAATGGGTCAGGAACAGAACACAGCTCGACAAGCCACCGCCATTCTACGCATTACGCTAGGGGTGATACTGATTGTCACCTGGTTCAAAAATCTGCAGGATGGAATCTACACAGCCGATGGCATCGTCGGTCTCTTTAACTATCTCTTCAACGACAACGGCGGCGGCCCCGCCTTCTATCGGGCGCTGATCAACGGCACAATCCTCCAGGTGCCCGGGCTGTTCGCCGTCTTTCAACTGGTCGGTGAATTACTGCTCGGCCTCGGGTTGCTGGTCGGCCTCTT
>JAAXHF010000061.1 GCA_012271025.1 Deltaproteobacteria bacterium
GTCGCCGCCGATGCGGGTGAGATTCTCGAGGCCTGCCAGGCTGGCGAGGGCGGTGTTGCCGGTACGGCGGTCGCCGATGGACAGACTCCCGCCGATGTCGGTGAGACTTTCGAGCCCTGACAGGCTGGTCAGGGCGTCATTGCCGCCGATCGACAGGTCTGCGCCAATGGTGGTGAGGTTCCCGAGCCCTTCCAGGCTCGTCAGGTCGGTGTACCAGATGAACAGATCCCCGCCTATGCTGGTGACACTCTCGAACCCTGCCAGGTCGGTCAGCAGGTGATTGCCGCTGATTTTCAAATCGCCGTCGACCCGGGTGACGTTCCCGAGCGGTGCCAGGCCGGCCAGCGCATTGTTGTGGAGTATCTGCAGCATCCCGTCGATGCTGGTGATATTGTCGAGTCCCGTCAGACTGCTCAGGGCGGAGTTGTTGGCGAGAGACAGGAATCCGCCGACGCTGGTCAGCGTCTCGAGCCCTGAAAGGCTTGTCAGAGAGGGATTGCCGGTAAGCCAGACTCCACCGATGCCGGCGACGTTCTCGAGCCCTGACAGGTTGGTCAGCGCGGCGCTGCTGAACACGGACAGGACTCCGCCGATGCGGGCGAGATTCCCGAGCCCGGACAGGCTGGCCAATGCGGGGTTGTGGGAGATGGTCAGACGCCCGCCGATGTCGGTGAGACGCTCGAGCCCAGCCAGACTGGTCAGCGCGGCGTTGCCATCGTGCACCTTGCCGATGCACAGGTCCCCGCCGATGCGGGTGAGGTTGTCGAGCCCCGCCAAGCTGGTCAGGGTATCATTGCCCAATATCGACACGCCTGGACCGGTCTCGGATGCCCGGTCAAACACGTCCCCGTCGATGCTCGTGATCTTTCCGAGCCCCGCCAGGCTGGTCAGCGCGGGGTTGTCGTGGATGATCAATTCCCCTCCGAGGCTGGAGAGGCTCTTCAGCCCTGACAGGCTGGCAAGGGCATCATTGTGGACTATGGACAGTAATCCGCCGATGCTGGTGAGGTTTTCGAGCCCCGCCAAGCTGGTCAGGGCATCGTTGTTGACGACGTTCACCGCCCCGCCGGTGCTGGAGATGTCGTTACCAATCCATCAGTAGATACAG
>JAAXHF010000108.1 GCA_012271025.1 Deltaproteobacteria bacterium
GATCTTGCCGCCACCCCAGGCACTGCCCTGGACTTTGGGCGACACGAGGATGTAGCCAGCCATCAGGCGCAGATCCTCATCATCGAGATCGCGCATGGCGGGGTAGAGCTCAGCGTCGCGCATGCTCGGGTGCAGGTCAGCAATGCTGTACTCACCGTCGTAGGAGGTGGGGTCCTTCATGTAGTCGACCAGGGCCTCAACGTTGTCGCGGGCCGGGGTGGCCAGGGCCAGGGTCTCAGGATCCAAGCCCACGTTGTGGTTGGTCTTGGTGATGCCGCCGGCGTGGCAGGTGCCGCAGCTGGTGTTGAACACCTTGCGGCCAGCATCGATTTCACGATCGCTGAAGGTCACCTCTGTGCCGGAGGGATCTGCCGGAACCGTCAGGGTCTCAGCGTCCCACTGGGCCGCCTGAGCCGGAGAGATAACGGCCAAACCGATCAGCACCGGGATGAGGACCAGAAGGCCCTTCAGGGACCGTCGCAAGGAAGAGAACACAGAGGCCATGAAGGTAAGGGGGTGTGACGCATTCACCGCACCAAGCTCTTGTATCACGGGGAAGTGACCCTCTGTGGCCGGATCACGAACTGTTGCAGCGTGGTTTGACGTCAATGCTGAGGAAGTCCTTGGCCAGCAGCGTGTTCGGGAAGATCGCCTTGGCCTCGTCCAACAGGTCTTGGGGCGTGACCGGGTTGCCCGGCACGTAGCGCGGGCTGAGGTGGGTGAGCACCAGCTGCCCCACACCCGCTTCGGCGGCCGTCTGGGCAGCCATGGTGCTGGTGGAGTGCTGTTTCTGGAACGCCATCTCCGCCTCGCCATGGGCAAAGGTGGATTCATGGATCAGCAGATCCGCGCCGCGCGCAAGCTCGACGGCCGCTTCGCAGAACACGGTGTCGGTGCAATAGACGACGCTCACACCGGGCCGTTCCTCACCGCAGAGGCTGGTGCCGTCGATGCTGCGACCGTCCTCCAGGGTCACCGTTTCACCCCGCTTCAACTGGTCGTACACGGGGCCGGGCGGGATGTTCAGTTCCCGTGCTTTCTCAATGTCGAAGCGACCGGCCAGGGGCTTCTGTTCTATGCGATAGGCGTAGGCCGGCACTCGGTGGGTGAGCGGGCTGCAGCGCACCGTGAAGTCGTCGTCCTCGAAGAGCAGCGTGCCCTGCTCTGCTGCATCCCGGACCCTGTGGACAGCGAGGGGATAGCCGATCCGGGTGGAGCTGGTGCGCAACACACCATTGAGATAACTCTCCAGCGGGTCCGGCCCGTAGAGATCCACCCCTGCGGCGCTGCTGCCGGCGAGCCCGAGGCTGGCGAGCAGACCAGGCAGGCCGAACACGTGATCGCCATGCATATGGGTGATGAACACCCTGCGCAGCTGCGAGAGCCGCAGATCACTGCGTAAAAACTGATGTTGGGTTCCCTCGCCGCAGTCGAACAGCCACATCTCCGAGCGCTGCGGCAAGCGCAGAGCCACGGCTGAAACGTTGCGGGCCCGGGTGGGTACCCCAGAACTCGTACCGAGAAATGTGACCTGCAAGGCCGGTGCTCCTCAGGACTCATGCTGCCATCTGGCTGAACCCAGGAACAGGCGGCACACTGGGGCGCCTGTTGATCTCCAGCGTGCGCCGCGCCTCCGTTGCCGTCGGTCTGGTGCTCGTCGCTGTGATCGCTCCATCACCGGTGGCGCTGGCCCGCGGCCGCGAGCCGCAGATGCGCGTGCTGCTGCAGGAGAGCAACCGGGTCAGCCTGCGCTCCGATGGCGCACTGCCGCTGCGGGTGCAGGGACTCCCCGGCGGCGAGCGACGGCCACAGCGGCTGCAGCTCAGCCTTCAAGGGGCCCGCCTGAGCGCCACTGTGGATGGC
>JAAXHF010000535.1 GCA_012271025.1 Deltaproteobacteria bacterium
GGCCATGCAGTCGCTGACGTTGGCGACAGGCACGTCGAGATAGCGCCTGGCAATATCCAGGCTGACAGCGCGTTGCCGCTTCAGAATTTGAAGACCGATCATGGTGTGGTGCTCAGAGTGGATGGAATGAAAGCCGTGCCGCTCAATCGAGCGTGGTGCCAGAGCTCTTGACGATGGGTGCCAGGCGTGCGCGGTCGCTGGCGTAGAGCCTGGCCATGTCCTGCGGTGTGCCGGTGATGAGTTCGGCGCCGGAGTCGGCGATCTTCCTGGCCGTGTCGGGTGCATTCACCACCTTGTTGATGGCTTCGTTGAGCTGCCTGACGATGGCGTCGGAGGTGCCGGCCGGGGCCATCACGCCCCACACGCTGGCCAGCTCCACGCCCTTGATGCCGGATTCGGTGTAGGTCGGCACGTCGGGCAGCAGCTTGGAGCGGCTCGCGGTGGTCACGCCGATGGCGCGCACCTTGCCCGACTGGATGTGCGACAGCAGCGTGGGGATGGAGCCCATGTACATGTCGATGCGCCCGCCCAGCAGGTCGGGCATGGCCTGTGCCATGCCGCGAAACGGCACGTGGGTGAACTTCACATTCGAGCTTTTCTGCCAGGCCTCGCTGATGAGGTGCGAAATGGTGCCGGTGCCCGGCGTGGCAAAGCTCAGGCGCCCGGGTTCCTTCTTCGCCGCCTGAATGATGTCGTCCAGGGACTTGTACGGGGAATCGGCATTCACCACGAGCACGGCCGGGCCGGCTGCGACCAGGGCCACGGCGCGCAGGTCTTTGTCGGGGTTGTAGGTGAGCTTGGAGTACAGCAGCGGGTTGAGCACCACGTTGTCGGTCTGCGCCATCACCAGGGTCAGGCCGTCGGCGGGGGCCTTGGCCACCTGGTCCAGAGCCAGGTTGCCACCGGCACCGGGCTTGTTCTCCACCACGATGGCCCACCCATGGGCCTCGGTGAGCTTGGTGCCGACCAGCCGCGTGAGGTTGTCGGTGCCGCCACCGGCCGGAAAGGGCACGATGAACCTGATGGGTCGCTGCGGATAGGTGCCCTGGGCATGGGCCGGAGCCATGGCGGCAGCGGTCAGTGCCAGCAGGCCGGCGAGGGCCAGGCGGCGTCGGGTCGGGGTCGTCATTGCGGATGTCTCCTTTGGTGGTGTCGGTGGGCGCAGGGGTACGTTGATCAGGGG
>JAAXHF010000644.1 GCA_012271025.1 Deltaproteobacteria bacterium
AGCAGAACGCCGCTACGGTTGCCTTGAGTCCAGCACTCCATCGGTCGTCCCTGCAGCCAGCCGATCATGGGGAGAGGTTTCAACCGCGTCATGTTGCCGCAGCTGTCATTGCCTGTCTCTGCTTTCAAGCGCGTTGTGCGCCGTTTGCTTCAGGTGCTGTGCGTTCTAACGATCGTGGTTTCACTGACGGCATGCAACGGATCTCAGCCGCCACGGGCTCTCCTGAATGAAGCGCTGGCCCTGCAGATTCAGCTCACCCAGTCGGCCATTGCCAGCTCCCTCGATCTCACCCCGATGCCCATCGCCCCAAGCGTGAGTCGGGTGCGGGTGGAGGACCAGGAAAGTTTTGTCCTGGGTGACGAGCAGGGCCTCAGGATTTCAGGCCGCTTCGACTGGCAGCTCCCCGGCGACCGTGTGCAGGTGGATAGCCCGTTTGAACTGTTTCTGCAGCGGGGCTCCCGTGGTCAGAGCTGGCGCCTGGCCAGACCCAAAGGCGGATCCGACGACCGCCAGGCCTGGCTGACATACCCCCTGGGTTTGGACAAAGCCTGAGCTCTAACGTCGAGCCGACAGGCTGATCAGGGTGGCGGCCAGCACCAGCATCCCGCCGCCCACCTGCCAGGCACTGATCGTTTCTGCGAACCACAGCCAGCCCCAGCCTGCGGCAAAGACCACCTGCACGTAGTTGATCGATGTGGCTCGGGCGGCGGGCAGGCAGCGCAGGCCCTCGGTCACCCAGATCTGGCCCAGCTGGGTCATCACCCCGACCCCCAGGAGCCAGAACCATTCGATGCCTTGGGGCCAGACCCCTTGCTGCAGCACCCAGGGCAGGGTCAGGGGAACCGAGATCATCGGGAAATAGAGGATGATCACCAAGGGGTGCTCGGTTTGCGACAGCCGCCGCACACTCACGTAGGCCAGGGCGGTCATCAGAGCGCCACCAATGCCGATCAGGGCAGGGATCAGTTGCGCAGGTTGGGCTGTTCCCGTGAGCCACTGCGGTTGCACCACGAGGGTGACGCCGATCCAGCCCAGCAGAACCGCTGCACTGATGCGTCGGCGCAGGGGCTCGCCCAGCAGCAACAGTGCTGCTACGGCGGTGAAGGTGGGGTAGGTGTACTGGAGCACCGTCGCTGAAGCGAGCGGCAGCTGGTCAATCGCCTCGAAGAAGCAGAGCAGGGCCAGGCTGCCCAGCACTCCCCGCGCCACCAGCAGCCCCCGTCGCTGGCCCCACGGGGAGACCCCGGCCAGGCGCAGGCCTACAGAGGTCAGAACGATGCTGATCAGGGCCCGGCACAGCACGATTTCCGCCACCGGAAGCCGACTGTTCAGTTGCTTGACGCAGACCGTCATCAGGCTGAAGGCCAGGGATCTCAGGATCAGGGCTCGGCTGCCCCGCACCGAGTCCCGG
>JAAXHF010000731.1 GCA_012271025.1 Deltaproteobacteria bacterium
ATCGACGATATTGCCCTGCACCTTGGCCACCACCATGGATGAAGACGTGTTGGCAAAGGCGTTCTGGATCACAGTCATCATCATGATCCCCGGGGCCAGAAAGGTCAGGAACGGCACGCCCATCACGTCCCCTCGGCTGGGGCCGATGGCGATGTTGAAGATCAGCAGGAACAGCCCCGCCGTCACCAGCGGCGCCAGAAGGGTCTGGGTCCACACCGCCAGAAAGCGCAGGGTCTCGCGCTGCGCCAGCGTATAAAGGCCCATCCAGTTGACCGCTCCAAAGCGGCGCGCGTTCTGATCCGCGGGAATCTGCATGTTTTGCCCTCAACCTGATTCGAAGACAGCTTGTAACTCGGGCTGCAGTGATTAAAATAGGGGGCTGAGACGATTTCCCAAGGCGGCCCGAATCCGAGGCCGCTTTCCGCTTTTGAAAGGCAAATGATGTCCTGGACTGACGAGCGTGTAGAGCTGCTGAAGAAGATGTGGGGCGAGGGCCAGTCGGCCAGCCAGATCGCCAAAGAACTGGGCGGCGTGACGCGCAATGCCGTGATTGGCAAGGTTCACCGTCTGGGCCTGTCGAACCGCGCCACCGGTGCTGCACCGGCTAAGGCCGAGCCCAAGGAAAAGCCGACACCCGCTGCCCCCAAGGCCGAGGCCAAGCCCAAACCCGCGCCCAAGACCGAACCGGCGCGCCCGGCCCCTGCGCCCGAGGCGAAACCCGCTGTTCCTGCCCGCCGTCAGCGTCAGATCATTCCCGCCGGTCAGCCGCTGCCGCCGCAGCCCTCGGCCAACGAGATCAGCCCCGAGGCGTTGGCCAAGGTCAACGAGGTCGAGAAAAAGGCCAAGAAGCTGACGCTGATGGAACTGACCGAGAAGACCTGCAAATGGCCCGTGGGCGACCCCGCGACCGAGGATTTCTGGTTCTGCGGCCTGCCGGTTGAGGCAGGCAAACCCTATTGCGAGGCGCATGTGGGCGTGGCGTTCCAACCCATGAGCTCGCGCCGCGACCGGCGGCGGTAACTACAATCTGATAGCACGCCAATATTCAGGCGTGCATCCTAGAGGTGCCATATTGACTAGCC
>JAAXHF010000252.1 GCA_012271025.1 Deltaproteobacteria bacterium
CTTCATGCGGGTGCCTTTTCCAGCGGCCAGTACGGCTACGGCAAGCATGCGGAGCGAGGGGAAGACGGGCGGAATCTACCGGGCTCAGGACGGACTGTCCTTGCGCCAGCGCCTTTGCCAGGCATTGGTGGGTTCATAACCGCAATGCTCCTGTTCAAGGCGGCGGCGCTCAAGGATGTCTTCAGCTGTGGCGTTGCCCTGGGGATCACGAAATGGCACGGCCGCCCGGGTCTGCAGGTGTTCCCACTCCATCGCTGAGAGGGGGTGCCAACCGGGGCCGTCCAGAGGACAGGTCCCGTCTGCAGGCGTGGCCATGGTGCCGCTGCTCCATCCCACCCGTTCGCCCGGGGCCGGCAGCAGGGAATACAGGCTCAAGCCCGCCCGCTTCAGGCTGGCCCGCACCGCGGCGGAACGGCTGTAGGTGAGCAACCGACCCTGCGGAGCCAAGCGCTGCGCAAGCGCTCCCAGGAATTCCTCGCTCCACAGTTCCGGGCAACGCTGGGGGGAGAAGGCGTCCAACAGCACCAGATCAAAGCGAACGGGCTCGGGAATCTTCTGGAGCATCGATCGGGCATCGCCCCAGAGCTGGATCCCTTGGCTGTTGGGTTTTTGCCAGTTGTTGGGCTCTTTCCAGCAGCCGTAGTCGCGAATGGCTTCAAGCTTCGCCAGCACAGAGGCTGACCAGAGGGATTGGAAACTGGCCTGCTCCAAGGCTTGTTCCAAGGGCCGGCGGTCCAGCTCAAGCCCCCACCACTGCAGCTTCGGCCCTGCCGTCGGCAAGGCTTCCAGCACAGCGGCCGTGTTGTAGCCGAGCCCCAGGCACACATCCAGGATCCTTAAATCAGAGCCGCTGCTGAAGCGCTGCAGCTCCGCGGGTTGGACGAACTTGGCCTGGGCCTCATTCAGGGCTCCCGCCGAGTTGTGAAAGGCCTCGCCGAAGTGATCGCTGTGCAGACTGAAGCTGCCATCCGCCGTCGGATAGACGCGGAGCGCACCGAGCTCAGCAGCGGAGCCGTTCAAGTTCGTCCCAGAACGAGGGATACGACACGGCTGCAGCTTCGCTTCTCGCCAGGCTCGAGTTGCCGTCGGCGAGCATGGCCGCCACGCCGAGGCTCATCGCCACCCGGTGATCGGTTTCGCTGTCCAGCACGGCTCCCTTGAGCGGTCGACCGCCGCGGATGGTCATGCCGTCCTCATGCTCATCAATGTCGGCCCCCATGGCCTTGAGCTGACGTGCCA
>JAAXHF010000042.1 GCA_012271025.1 Deltaproteobacteria bacterium
CATCGATGACTGTGTCAACGGCGCCCGTTACTTGGCGGAAAGGGGTCTCGTTGACGGGAACAGGCTGGCCATCGACGGGGGCAGCGCCGGAGGGTACACGACGCTGGCAGCCCTTGCCTTCCGGGACGTGTTCAAGGCCGGCGCCAGCTACTTCGGCGTCAGCGACCTGGAGGCGCTACTCAGCGGCATCCACAAGTTCGATGCCCATAGCTTGGTCGGACTGGTGGGGCCATATCCCCTTTACCGCCGTCGGTACGTTGAACGTTCGCCCATCAACTTTCCCGAATACACCACCTGTCCGGTCATCTTCTTCCAGGGCCTGGAGGACACCATCGTTCCGGCCATTCAGTCGGAGGAGATGTTCAACACATTGAAGGCCAACGGAGTCCCCACGGCCTACCTGGCCTTTGAGGGCGAGCATCACGGTTTTCGAATGGCAGACACCATCAAGCGGTGCCTGTCCGCCGAGTTCTACTTCTATTCGCGCATATTCGGCTTCGAGCCGGCCGACGACCTGGAACCCATCACCATCG
This sequence comes from Deltaproteobacteria bacterium, assembly GCA_012271025.1. The sequence continues at coordinate 534 of JAAXHF010000042.1, forward strand.
AGAACCTTGACCCACCTCAGACCCCATAGATCCGGAGAACGGATCGGGCGAGAGCAGCGTTCCCAGGCACCTGCGGAACCAGCCCGCGTAGCGTCCGCCACCGTCTCCGGACCATCAATCCAGCGAGCGCCAACATAGACATACTGCTCACAATCTTCGCCGCCGGCATATCGGAAGGCACCGCGACGCTGCTGAAGGACTTCACCGTCGCGATGGTAATCGCCGCCGCCGGCCTGGCGCTGGCCCGACTGGCGTGGCAGCCGCCGGTTCTGGGATACCTGTTGGCCGGCATGGTGATCGGGCAGTACACCTTGCCCACGCCGCTGATCAGCGACCTGGACACCATCGGGCTGCTGGCCGAGCTCGGATTGATCCTGCTGTTGTTCGGCATCGGGCTGGAGCTGGGTTGGCGACGTATACAGCAGATCGGGTTCCGCGTCCTCGTTATCGGCGTAACCGAGATCAGCCTGCTGACGCTGCTGGGCGTCTGGATTGCCAGCATCCTCCCTGGCATCGACCCCAGCCACGGCCTGTACCTGGGCGGGGCCATGGCCATCAGCAGCTCGGCCATCCTGCTGAAAGGTCTTCGCGACGGCGGCAACCTCAACTCGGGCTGGGGCCAGACCATCGTCGGCATCCTGCTGGTGGAGGATTTCGCGGCGGTGATCCTGCTGACGGTCCTGGCCGGATTGGCGACCACCGGCACCGCCAGCCTGGCCGACGCGGGGATCCTCGCTGGCAAGTTGGCAATCTTCTGCGTCGTCGTGCTGGTGGCCGGAACCATGCTGGGCGCCAGGGTCATGCGGTGGCTGTCCCGGCTGCAATCTGACGAAACGCTGTTATTGGCCAGCCTGGGTTTCTGCTTCCTGCTGGCTCTCTGCGCCACTCTGTTGGGATTGTCGCCGGCGGCCGGATCATTTCTCGTGGGCATCGTCATCGGGGACACGGAAGCGGCCGGACGAGTGAACCGGATGGTCAGCCCGGTGCGCGACATGTTCGGGGCGCTGTTCTTCCTTTCCATCGGGATGCTCATCGACTACCGTACTCTGGACGATTACATACTTCCCGCCCTGGTGGTCGTGGCCGTGTTCATGATCGGCAAGATGGCCGCCAATACCGTCGGCTCCATCCTGGCCGGCCGCAACATCGGCGACGCGATGCGGGTCGGGATGACCATGCCGCAGATGGG
>JAAXHF010000292.1 GCA_012271025.1 Deltaproteobacteria bacterium
CTGGGCCTGCCGCGTCAGATGGACCCCAATGAAACCGAGGGCAAGGCCGAGATCACCAAGCTGTTCCAGGACGCCACCTCGACGGTCGATGCCACCGGGCTGTGCCAGTTCCTGACCTTTGGCGTGGGGCTGGAGGAAATGCTGCCCCAGTTGGCCGCAGCGACCGGGGTGGATTTCAAGCTGGAAGAGCTGCTGACCATTGGCGAGCGGATCTGGAATCTGGAGCGACGCTGGAATGAGCGGGCCGGCGTGGGCGGCAACGCGGATACCCTGCCCAAGCGCATTCTGGAGGAACCGCTGCCGTCCGGCCCGGCCAAGGGCAAGGTCAACCGTCTGGGCGAGATGCTGCCCGAGTACTATCAGCTGCGCGGCTGGGACAAAGACGGCAATGTGACGCCGGAGAAGCTGAAGGAGTTGGGCTTGGACGACTGAGGCGAGCGCTGCTGACCACTCATCAGGACGAAATCAGCGTTCACCTGGGGGATTGAGCATGGCACGACATATCATTATTGGCGCGGGTCCGGCCGGCGTGGCGGCGGCCGAAACCATTCGGGCTCACGATGCCGACGCATCGGTGAGCCTGATCTCGAACGAACCGGCCTACTCGCGGATGGTGCTGCCGTATTATCTGGCCCAGGAAATTCCGGAAAAACACGTCCTGACCGGCGACCGGGACTATTTTGCCGAGCGGGGTATCGAGGCGCTGCTCGGTACTGCGGTTACCCGGGTTGACGGCGGACAAAAAACCCTCACCCTCAGCGATGGTACGACCCGCGCGTTTGACAGCCTGCTGATCGCAACCGGTTCGTCCGCCCAACAGCCGCCGATCCCGGGCAGCGATCTGGAGGGGGTGTACGCGTTCTGGACCCTGGACGACGCCCAAAAGGTCATCGCCAAAGCCCAGGCCACGCCCAGCGCGGTGCTTATCGGCGCGGGTTTCATCGGTTTTATTGTCCTGAACGCCATGGCCAAGCTGAACTGGAAGCTGTCGGTGGTTGAGGCGGAGGGCCAGGTCCTGCCGCGCATGCTCGACGCGACCGGGGCGGGGGCGGTTGAGGGCTGGCTCACGGCTCGGGATATCGCCGTCCATACCGCGACCCAGGTACAGGAGATCCGGCGCAACGCTGACGGAAAACTGTCGCTGGCCCTCAGTTCTGGACAGACGCTTGAGGCTGATCTTGTCATCATGGCCACCGGTATCCGGCCCAATAGTGATTTTCTGGCCGGTTCAGGAGTCAGTGTCGAACCCGGCGGGATCCCGGTTGACGACCGGATGCAGACCAATGTCCCGGGCATTTATGCGGCTGGCGACGTGGCGATTGGCCCGGATATCCTGGCCGGCCGCACCGCATCCGATATCCCGGCTTCTGCCCACGCCATTCAGCCCACTGCGGTTGACCATGGTCGGATTGCCGGGGCCAATATGGCCGGCCACGAGACCCATTATCCGGGCAGCCTGCTGCTCAACGTCCTGGACGTGGTCAATCTGCACTGCGCCAGCTTTGGCCTGTGGCGGGACGAGGGCCACGACACCACGACGGTGTTTAATGCCAGCCGGCCGATCTACCGCAAGTATGTGTGGCACGAAGACCGCATCGTCGGCGCCCTGTTCGTCGGGCCGATTGATGACGTGACGATGCTGAACGATGTGGGCATGGTCAAGGGCCTGATTCAGACCCAGCAGCCTCTGGGCGACTGGGCGGCCTATGTCAAGGCGAATCCGACCGATGTGCGTCGCGCCTATGTGGCCAGCGGAGCCGCCCAGGCTCTGATTGGACGGACGCTGCTCGGCGCGCCGGCCCGCGACCGGGCCTATCGGGTTGACGGCAAAACGCCACCAGCCTGGGATAAAACCGCCACCCACGGGCCGCTGGTCAGCACCCAGTCCGAGCACTACCGCGAGCTGAATCCGACGCCGACGCCGGGGATTGGAAAGGCCGAGTGATGGAAGTCAAGCTCAGGCTGTTTGCCACCCTGCGCAAAAAGCTGCCGCCCGGCTCCAAGGCCGGCAAGGCCGTCCTGACGCTTAATCAGGACGCCACCATCCGGGACGTGATCCAACAGCTGGATATCCCGGAGGATCTGGCCCAGATGGTGCTGGTCAACGGCGAACAGACCCGCGAGTTCGATCAGGTCTTGGCCGACGGCGACAGCCTGAGCATCTTTCCGCCGGTAGCCGGCGGGAGCGGGTAAAACGTCTCGCGCGACGGGGCTCTCAATGCAAACCGTGCCGTATGTCGCCACCCTCGAGGATCTGTACCGCGTGCCCGAGCATGGCAAAGCCGAGCTTGTCAACGGAGAGCTGAGATACATGGCACCCACAGGCGACGAGCCAGGCTATGCTGGTGACGAGATCTTTGTGTCGTTACGCGCCTATGCCAGACGTGTCGGTCGGGGCCGAGCGGTGAGTGATAACAAAGGCTTCCGCGTCAACCTTCCCCATCGCCAATCGTTCAGTCCTGATGCCGCCTACTACACCGGTCCACGCGCAGGGATGCGGTTTTTTGACGGAGCGCCTGTTTTTGCGGTTGAAGTCCGTGGCGAGAATGACTATGGACCCCAGGCCGAAATGGACATGGCGGCCAAACGGGTCGATTATTTCGCCGCCGGAACACTCGTGGTCTGGGATGTCGATCTGCTGAGTGACAAGGTGGTCCGGGTGTACCGCTCCGGCAATCCTGACACGCCAAGCTACTATCGCCGGGGCGAGACCGCCGAAGCCGAACCTGCCGTTCCCGGTTGGACAATGGCGGCCGACGACCTCTTTGTGTGAGCCCTCAGCCCTTTCCCCGCTTGGCCAAGCGGGCCATCGTCCCGAACAGGTCGGCAAAAGCCGGCGGAGTCGGGTCGCCGCTGAACTCCCGATACAG
>JAAXHF010000172.1 GCA_012271025.1 Deltaproteobacteria bacterium
CCAGCAGGGCCACCACCGCGCCGATCGCAAAACATGCCCGCAGACCGAACATCAGATCTTCCGGCGGGGCTTCCAGGGCCACCGATCCCCCCGATCGACTGGTCACCGCCAGCGTGAAGACCAGGCCCCAGACCGACTGGCCCAGGGAAAACCCGAATGTCCGCGCGGTGGCCAGGATTCCGGCCGACGTGCCCAGCATCGAACGCGGCAGGGATCCAACGATTGAGCTGTTTATGGTCCATTCGAACGTGCCCAGGCCGATGCCGGTCAGGGCCAGCAAACCGACCAGCAGCCAGACCGACGAATCGGTGCGCAGCAGCAGCATAAGCACGGTTCCAACAACCAGCAGCGCCAGGCCGGCGGACGCCGGGTGCCGCGGGGAAGCGCGTTCGGCCCAGAGGGCTCCCAGCGGGGCCATGAACGACATCATCGCCGGCGAGATGGCGGCCACGATTCCGATTGCGAACGCGGACATTCCCAGCACCAGCGACATGTAGAACGGGAGCAAAAGGAAGTTGATAATCACCACCGTGAACCCGAGCGCCGCGGCCAACACCGGCAGGCGGAAATCGCGCAACTTGAACAACCGGAAATCGAGCGTCGGGTGAGCCGCGTTGAGCTGCACCCGCACGAAGAAATACAAGACCACCGCGCCCAATGCGGCCGCCGCCAGGATCTCGGGGCTGAGCCAGCCGCGGTCGTTGCCCAGGGTGATGGCCAGCAGCAGCGGGCCCTGCCAGAAGAGCATCAGCGACGCTCCGCGGTAGTCGAACTTGCGCTCCAGCCTCTGCGGGGTCTCCCAGAGGCGCTCGAACAATCGCAGCCGGGGCCCCAACCAGATGACCGCCATCACCAGGACCAAGATCGCCAGGGGAGCCCAGAAAAGCGTCCGCCAGCCAAACGTCTCACCCAGATAGCCGCCGACCAGCGGACCCGACACCAGTCCGATCGAGGTGGTGATCCCGACCACCGAGAGGGCACGGGCGCGGCGGCCGGGAACAAACGAGCGAATCGTGAAAGCCGGCCCGACGGTGTAGCAG
>JAAXHF010000563.1 GCA_012271025.1 Deltaproteobacteria bacterium
GGCCTGGCCGGCGGCGATCACCTGCACTTCGCCATCCTGGTCCAGGGCGTGCCGGTCACTCCGCTCGAATGGTGGGACGCCGGCTGGGTCCAGACGCATTTTTTCTCACGCCTGCGGGCCGGGGCCGGCTGAGACCTGCCCGGCCGCATGGACGCCACCGGCGCTTCCGATTATACTTGCTGGCGGTCGGCCGTCGGCCCGGCCGTCACACAGAAAAGGGGGGACGCCATGTTCAAGATACTCGCCACAGTCATCCGCCGCGCCACCGTCTCGCACGACGAACTGGTCAGGGTGTGGGAAACCGTCCACGCCCCGCACGTGGTCAAGATCGCCAAACCCGAACGCTATCGCATCACCTTTTTTGAGCAGCCCGAGGCTGGCGACGAGCCTGGGCAAGCTTCTGACCAAGCTCCTGGGCTGGACGGAATGGCCGAACTGTGGTTCCGCGACAAACAGCACTACGACACGACCATAGGCCGCAACGCCCCGCCCGAGATCATGGACGACCGTTTCAGCGACTACGCCGATATCACCAAGGGCAACTGGCTGGTGGTGACCGAGCACCTCAACGTCGACGGCCCGACCAGCCGCGCCACGACCAAGTTCACCTTTTTTGTCAAACGCCGCGCCGGTGTTGCGCGGGCCGAGCTGGACCGCCACTGGCTGGAGACCCACGTGCCGAACGTGGCGGCTGCGGTCGAGCGCACGCCCGGCGCCCGGCGCTACACCGTCAACCTGGTCGATCCGGCCAAAGAGCGGCGCTACGATGGTATCGCCCAGCTGTGGCTGGACGGCGACCATTCGAGCCCGCCCGAGCTGGTCGGCCTGGAACCGGACGGCTTTCGCGACCTGGTCCAAACGCCGCTCATGGCCCGAGGGCACGAGATTCGGATCGTCGAGTAAACCGGAAAGGAAAACTCTGCATGGACTACAAAACCGTTGCCGAAGCCAAAGACCTGCCCGGCCTGCGCCTGGCGCTGACCATCGGCGGTCCGGCGCCGTGGAGCCAGGCGGCCAAGAGCATCCTGGAGGTCAAACATATTCCCTATATCCCAGTCGCCCAGCACGCGGGTGAGGCCAACGCAGAGCTGGTGGCCTGGACCGGCCATCGCAACGCGCCGGTTGCGGTGTACGACAACGAGCCGGCGCGGACCGGCTGGTACGAAATCCTGCTGCTGGCCGAGCGGCTGGCTCCCACGCCGTCGCTGCTGCCGTCCGCGGTCGAGGACCGGGCGCTGATGATCGGCCTGTCCAACGAGCTGTGCGGCGAACAGGACTTCACCTGGCAGGCGCGTCACATCATGTTCGATACCATCCTGAAGATGCAGGGCGAGGCGTTCAGGCAGTCGCCGATGGTTGCGGCCTACGGCTATTCGGCCGACAACGCGGCTGCGGCGCCGGCAAAAATCGCGCCCATCCTGCGCGCCCTGGCGACCCGGCTGCACGCCCAACAGCGGACCGGCAGCCGCTATTTTATCGGCGCCCAGCTGACCGCCCTGGACCTGTACTGGGCCAATATGTCCCAGGTCATCGATCCCTACCCGCCCGACAAGAACCCCATGCCGAATTTTTTCCGCAGCATGTGGGCGCCAGTCCGCGAATCGGTCGAGTCGGCGATTGATCCGGTGCTGATTGCCCACCGCGACTTCATCTTC
>JAAXHF010000682.1 GCA_012271025.1 Deltaproteobacteria bacterium
ACATGGAGGCACGCCGTCGGCTCGAGACGCTGCTGGACCAGAGCACGCCCTCGACCGTCGCCGGCGCAGACGTGCTGGAAGTGATCAGCACCGACGGGATCAAACTGAGGATGGGGCCGAACCACTGGCTGATGCTGCGCTTCTCCGGCACGGAACCGCTGCTGCGGCTCTACTGCGAAGGGCCGGATGCCGATCGGGTGAACGAGGTGCTCGCCTGGGCCCGACAGTTTGCGGAGGCCGCATGAAGACCCTTGTGATCGCCAGCGGCAACGCCGGCAAGATTCGTGAATTCCAGGGTCTGCTGCAGGCCCTGCCCGTCAGCGTGCAACCCCAGCCAGAAGGCTTGGAGGTGGAGGAGACGGGCACCACCTTTGCCGCCAATGCCCGGCTCAAGGCTCAAGCGGTTGCCGCCGCCACAGGGGAATGGGCCCTGGCCGACGATTCAGGCCTCAGCGTTGATGCGCTTGATGGCGCTCCGGGTGTTCATTCCGCCCGCTACGCCCCCACCGACCCGGAACGCATTGCCCGGCTGCTGAAGGCCCTGAACGGCTCAGACCAACGCCAGGCCTATTTCTGCGCCGCGCTCTGTGTCGCCGCCCCAGACGGCACGATCCTGCTGGAGGTGGAAGGCCGCTGCGACGGCTTGATCACGGCCACACCCCGGGGAGATCAGGGGTTCGGCTACGACCCGATCTTCGAAGTTGCTGGAACCGGCCGCACCTTCGCGGAGATGCCGTTGGCGGAGAAAAAGCAGCACGGCCACCGCGGCAAAGCCTTCAGCCTCCTGGAACCCAAGTTGCGCCAGTTGCTCGAAGCAAGCTGAAGAAGAACCACGGCTTTCCAGGCCACCAGGACATGGTCTGTACGGTGAGGCCTGCCGCTGACGAGGTCCATGGCCATCGCCATGACCACGGGTTACAGCGCGCAGACCGAGGGTGCTCTCCTCTGCATCGAAGCCGCCTCGGACTGGGCCCTGACTTGTGTGAATCAATTGGCTGTCGCTGACAGCCATGTCCTGATCGATTACGGAGCTGCCGACGGTGGAACCGCCGTTGGGCTCTGGAACCAGGTGCTAGATCGCCTGCATGCCAACCAGCCGAAGGCCCACCTGACGCTGATCGGCAACGACCTACCGAGCAACGACAACATCGCTCTGGCGAACAATCTGGCCCTACAGATCCCCCGGGATCCGAAACCAACGGTGCTGGTGAGTGCCCGCAGCTTCTACGAGCCCTCCGTGGCGCCGAACTCGGTGAGCTTCGGTTTTTCCGCCACGGCCATGCACTGGCTGAGCGCCACCCCCGGCCCCCTGAACAGCCACACCCATGTGTTGGCGTCCGGTGATGCCGACGCAATTCAGCGCTTCACCGCCCAGGCGATGAAGGACTGGAACCACATCCTTGAAGCGCGCAGCCGCGAACTGAAGCTGGGCGGCCGCCTGCTGACGGTGAACCTCTCCCGGGATGAAGCAGGGCTCTATCTCGGGCACAACG
>JAAXHF010000096.1 GCA_012271025.1 Deltaproteobacteria bacterium
ATATTGGCGGGCGCTTTCCGGGCGGGTTCAGCAGCCAGTGTACCGAGACCTTTGAAGAAGGGCTCCGCCTGCCGCCGATCAAGCTGTACAAAGGTGGGGAGCGCAACGAAGCCCTCCTGGAGACGATTCTGGCCAACGTCCGGGTATTCGACGAATGGCGGATTATCGACATGATCTTTGCCGCCCTGGCCCAGGCCATTCCCGACAAGGTCTATGCCGCGGGCGAGGGGGGGGCGAATTTGCTGGTATATACGCCCCAGGTCGAGGCGGGCGTGCCGTCCATGCTGCTGGATATTTACACCTCGGGCTGGGGCGCGCGGCCCGATAGCGACGGGGTGGAAGGCGTCACCCCTATGGCTGCCGGCGGCGCCATGCGCAGCATTCCAGCGGAAATGATCGAGCGCGAATGTCCGGTCATGCTGGACGGCTTTGGCTTTTTGCCGGATACCGGCGGTCCGGGTCAATACCGTGGGGCCCTGTCCGTGTACCGGAAATGGCGCTTTCTGGGCGACGGCCGGGTAATGCTCCGAACCTGTCGAGTCAAATCCGTTCCGTATGGGCTGGCCGGCGGAAAAGACGGCACCCCGTTTGCTGCCCGGCTGCGCTCCGGCGAGGTAGAAACCCCACTCCCACACGAAATGCTCATCGATACCGCAGTACGATCCGGAGAAACCCTGCTGCATGTCCAACCGGGTGCGGGCGGTTATGGCGACCCGCTCGCGCGTGACCCCCAGCTCGTCCTCGACGACGTGTTGGACGAGAAAATCTCAGCCGCGTACGCCGAGCGGGAATACGGGGTCGCCATTGACCAGAGCACGGAGCAGGTTGACTGGCAGCGAACGACGCAACTCCGCGCAACACTGCGGTCCGAGCTGGGGACCTGACGGGAGAATGGACGGCCCGCGTCAGACACGCGGGCCGGGAGGAGAGCTATGGCATTTGATCCTATTCTGGTTGAGGTTGTGAAAAACGAGTTGGCCGCCATTACCGAAGAAATGGCGATTGCGGTGTGGAAAACCGGCCGCTCGGCCATGGTCAAGACCGGAGATTTTGCCACCGCTATCTGCGACGGCCGGGGCCGGTTAATCGGCCAGGGCTATGCGGCTCCGTTTCAACTGGCCTTCTTTATTGCGGTGATGCCCCACATCCTCAAAAAATACGGGGAGGACTTCGCGCCCGGCGATATCATTGTGGTGAACGATCCGTATGCCGGTGTCACCCATATGCCGGACGTAATGATCATTGCGCCCACGTTCTGGCAGGGGCGGCGGGTCGCCTTTACCTTAGCCTATTCGCACCACACCGATATTGGCGGGCGCTTTCCGGGCGGGTTCAGCAGCCAGTGTACGGAAACCTTCGAAGAAGGGCTCCGCCTGCCGCCGATCAAGCTGTACAAAGGTGGGGAGCGCAACGAAGCCCTCCTGGAGACGATTCTGGCCAACGTCCGGGTATCCGACGAATGGCTCGGAGACGTGGAGGC
>JAAXHF010000118.1 GCA_012271025.1 Deltaproteobacteria bacterium
CTCGAGTTCCCAGGCCAGGAAGAACAGCAGCATGTCCTGGACTGCGAAAACCGCGATCTGGCCGCCGTCCATGGCCAGCAGCAGGAAATAAAACAGCCGCGGTTTGAAACTCACCGGCCATGCCGCCAGGCAGGCCAGGCTGGTGATGAAGCTGGTGAGCAGGATCAACGGCATCGAGAGCCCGTCGGCTCCCACCGCCCAGGTGAGGCCAAGATCCGGCAGCCAGCTCACCCGTTCGGAAAGCTGCAGACCACTCAGGCTGGGGTCATAGCCAGTGAGGTAGGCCGCAACGGTGATCAGGAAGGTGATCAGCGTCACGATCAGGGCGTACCAGCGCACCTGTTTGCCCTCGCCTTTGTCTGGAACCAGCGGAACCAGCAGGGCACCCACAATCGGCACCAGGATCGACAGGCTCAGCCATGGAACGGTGGCCTGCACCGGATCGCTGAGTCCGGCGACTGCGAATTCGAACACGCTGATCCGATCCTCACTGGATCGATCGTAGAAATCATGGCCGCTGTGTCATCACCTCGATAGGCGATGACACACATGGACGATGGGCCTTAAGCGATTGGTCCGCCGATCACGCCAAACAGCACCACCAGGCCGATCACACCGGCAAACACAATCAGGGCATAGAACTGGGCCCGTCCGGTTTTGAGATATTTGAGACCTTCGCCGCTGCCCAGGGTGAGCAGTCCGGTGAGGTTGACCACGCCATCAACAACCTTGGCGTCCACCTCGAGCACCTCGCGCGCAAGTTTGCGGCTGCCGCGAACGAACAGCTTTTCGTTCAACACATCGAGATACCACTTGTTGGCGAGGAAGGCATTGACCGCCGGGAAGCGGCCGGCCACCAGCTGCCCCAGATCAATCCGACGCAGGGCATAGGCCAGAACAGCCAGGCTGATGCCGGCAACGGAGATGGCCACGGAGGCGCCCGCCAGGGGGAGAAACTCGCCCCAGCTGAACTGTTCGGCCATCTCGAGGGCTTCTTCCGGATTGAGAAGGCCCGCAAAACGGCTGTTCCATGGGGTGCCCAAGAGGCCAATCAGGACGGAAGGCACCGCCAGCACCGCCAAGGGGGCAGCCATTGGCCAGGCCGATTCGTGCACGCT
>JAAXHF010000240.1 GCA_012271025.1 Deltaproteobacteria bacterium
GAGCGAGCGACTTGCCGCCATGGCCGGGGAAATTGCCACGCAGTATCGCGGCAAGGGTATTGTGTGGCAGATCTGGAACGAGATGGACGCCCACACTGGCGCCAGGGCCTCGGTACCCCTTCCCCCGGCCGATTATGGCGACATGCTGGCCAGGTGCATGACGGCCATCCGCGCTTCAGATGCGGAAGCCACCATCATCACCGGCGGTCACGCCAGTGGGCCGCAGTCGGGGCCGGCCTATGCCCGGCAGACCCTGGAGGCCATGCCCCGGGACCTGCGTCCGGATGGCATCGCCTTCCATCCCTATGGCCGTGGACCGGCGTATTCCGCCGGCAAGTACCGGCATTTCGGTTTGATTGATGAGTCCCTGGACGCCTGGGCGAAGGTCCTGCCGGGCAAACCGCTCTGGATAACCGAGTTCGGTGTGTTAAACGCGGACTCGGAGCCACCTGAGGAAATCGGCAAATACGCCGGCGACTTCATCGGCTATCTCAAGCAGCGCTACGAAGGCAGGGTCGTTTGCGCCACTTGGTTTGCCTGGGGTTCGGGTATGGACAACGGTTTTGGCCTCGTTGACACGGACGACCGGATGCGCGCCGGCCTGACCGACGTGTACATCAGGCTCTAGCCATTGTCAGCCCGGACCCGGCGCCCAGCTGACTATCCCTTCCGTCGCTACGGCTGCCAGCCGCCACATTGCACCCTGGTAGTGCAGGTACAGGCCCTCCGCGGCCAACACGGCCAGGGCATCGCCTTGTGCTATCCAGGCCAGCATCGGCCCGTCTAGCGTTGTTTCCGTCAGACGCGTCAGCTCACCGTCCACAAGATCCACCCGCCAGATGTTCCAGGGGTCGCCATGCGCTAGGGCCGCTCCCGCAGCCACCCTTGCTGCTGCGGCCGGGTCCTGGCGGCTACCCGATGCGCTGAAGACGATGGCGTCAGCCTCCTGCGTAAAGCGTGGTGATGCCAGGGCGCGAAAGGTTCCGGCAGCGACCAGCACGCGCGCTTCACTGCCGTCGGCACTGGCAAGCATGAGACTCTGGGCCCAGGTCTGTGGATCGATCTGCAGCCAGACCAGTCGCCCGTCGTCGACGGACAGCGCAGCCTGTTCGGCGTTTTCCAGCAAGGTCGACCGCGTACCCTCCAGGTCGACGCGCAGCACGTTGAGCTGTACTGTCTGCGCGTCGCCGGCATCGTCCCGCACGGGAAACTGATGCGTGACCAGCAGGGACTGTCCGTCAGCTGACCAGAAGGGATCGCGCCAGGATTCCAGCAGGCCCATACGAACGAGCAAGGGATGCGGGTTCATCTCCGTCAGGCCTGACAGCCAGATGTCCGTCGTTCCTGGCTGATAGCCGCTGTCTCCCGGTGACGCCCATGTCAGCGCCAGTTTCCCGCCGTCGGGAGCCACTGCCACCCCACTGACCAGACTGCCTTCCGCCGGCAGCCACCAACGCTCGCTCACGTTGGTCCGCAGATCATGGCGCCAGAGCCCGTCGAAGCCCTGTGTGTAATATAGCTGTCCCTGCGGTTCCAGACCGGGCGGCAGTCCATCAATCCCTAGCAACAACAGACCTGCCCGGTTGATAAGACCGGGGCCAAACAGCAGCCACAGGCCCAACAGTATCAGCGCAAGGAGTAACCCGCGCCGGCGAGCGACGCTCACGCCGCCGGCCTAGAGATAATAGCGCTCCTTGCGCCGCTCCTCCTCGTAGGCCGCGCGCGCCGCCTGGACGGCCTCGTTATCCGAGACTTCAGCCACGGCCACATCCCACCACGACTCATAGTTGCCTACACGCTGGTGCCGGTCAACCTCGATCACGATGCAGACCGGCCGGTCCCTGATCGTTTGCGACTCGCG
>JAAXHF010000727.1 GCA_012271025.1 Deltaproteobacteria bacterium
GCGACGGAACGCGGCGCCCATCCGTTCAGTGCCGGAAACATAGCCGTCCGGCGGGCGGCCACCGCCACTGGCAGGTCAGAAAGGACCGCCTGTCCTGACAGGTGGGCCAAAGCCCCCTCTACCAGCCGTCTCCGTCTCCCCTGGGCCTCGAGCCTCTTGCGCCTGCGAACCCACGGCGGCTCGTGCCAGCGGGAAGGGCGGCTGACGCTATTGACCAGCGGGAACCAGAGATTGACGGAGTGATCCACGTGGGCTCCTCTTTCACAATAGGCCGCGATGATGCTGGCGGCCATCGTTTCGGGCTCGGCGCCATCGCGGATGAACGGCCCGGCGGCCTGCTCTATTCTTGCCAGGTTCTGAGCGCCCACATCAGCATTCGCGGGCGATAGGGGCGCGTCGGCCAAGGCATCCTGGGCTTGGCGCAGGGACTCGGCGAGAGCGTCCTCGCGCTGACGGCGCCGCTGCGAGCGCCTCCAACGCCAGAGGGACCGGCCGGCCCGCGGGGACGCGCAGTTACGCAGCGGGCGAAAGACATCGCGGGCAGACTCCGGCGGCGCATTGTTCCGGCAGAGCAAGCCCATCAGGTAGGCCCACAGGCTGACCCATTCCCCCGATTCAAGGAACCGTTCCCGCCATCCTGCAACCAGTTCGCGCCTCGGGTCGGGCCGGTCCTCGAAGAACTGCTGGTGACGGTCCCATTGCACCCAGGTCAAGGGAGCGGTCTCGGCGGTCTCGACAAATGCCTTGAGATTGCCGCGGACCTTCAGAATCGCCCACGCCGCGAGGACCAGCACAATCAGCCATTCGTACACGGCGGCGAACAACATTGTATCGTAGAGCATGGGCCGCAACAGCATTCCGTAGAAGGCCAGCGAGGCGCCTATCAGGAATCCCCGCAGCCTGGACACCAGGAACCATCGCGACACCCGTGAGACCAAGGGATCAGTATCGTCGGCGAGATATGCCGCCAACTGGGAAAGGCCCAGCGACAGGAGTCCTGACCCTGCGACTGCGCCGGCGAGGGGAAAGGCATGGGCCAAGACGGAAAGCTGTGCGCCAACGAGCCAAAGCAGACACCCGGACGCCGTGAAGCCTACGGCGGCCAGCAGAGGGCGTACCCGCCACCGGGCCGGTGACCACAGGGGGTCTGGCAAAGTCAACGTCAGTATCAGGGCAAACACGAATGCGGCCAAGCCGTACCGCGCCTCAAAAAGATAGGAAAAATCGACCAGCGACTTTTGGCCAAAATGAGATGCGTGGGAATGGTCGAGGAAATATCCACTGACCAGGGGCAAGGAATCCAGGAGAGCCCAGATCACTAGCGCCGCCCCGGTGGCGATTGCCAATGAGCCAATGAAAGGTGCGATGTTGGCCAGCGGTTGCGATATTCGGGAGGCCTGGTCCAACTCTGCAGCTCGCCGCAGCACCAGCATCAGGTAGGAAAAGACCAGGATTGCCCCTATCGCCGGCATCAA
>JAAXHF010000528.1 GCA_012271025.1 Deltaproteobacteria bacterium
GGCTGGGTCACTTTGGAGAAGATGATGGTGAAGGCAACCGAGGTGAGGCTGGCGAGGGCCGAGCAGGAGAACGGATTGACGCCTTCAATGTAGAGCCAGGAGACGACGGAGTGCAGCAGGCCGGGCGCAAACCAGGCCGGATCGATCAGTTGGGCGTGCAGGACCAGAAAGCTGACAAAGCCGCTGACCAGACCGGCGTAGGCCCCGGCCCGGGTGACTCCGCGCCACAGCGCCCCGAATACCAGGGAACCGGCCAGGGCCGACATGACGCAGCCGGTGCCAATCCAGACAATCAGCATGACGTTGGTTTCAACCCACGACCAGGCGATAGCCGCGCAGACGACCAGCACGACCACGGTCGCCACCCGGCTGATGTATAAAACCTGACGGTCGAGCTGTGCCTCGGTTGGCTGATGCTTCAATCGCGGGACTATACTCCGACGGTAGAGGTCGTTGGCGATAATCTGGGAAGATGACACGACGAGTCCGTCCGCGGTGGACATAATGGCAGCCAGGATGCCGACGCCGACCAAGGCCGCCAACCAAGTCGGGAACAGCTCGATGAAGAGGGTCGGCAGGGCGTGATTCGAGGTTGCACCCTCGGCGAACAGGGCGTCACCCATCAACGCCCGGGCCAGTAGCCCTCCCAAGGTCAGCATGGCCAGGGTGATGATGAATGTGATCGTGAGGCCAAGAAAGCGGTTCTGGTGCATGCTGTGTTTTAAGGCCCAGAGTTTATTGCCCAGGTGCGGCAGCACGCCAAGCGGAATGAACGAAATCACCAGCGAGGCAATGGACCACCAGGAGTGATAGAGCGGGGTTTTCGTGTTGAGTGGACTCACCAGATGCTCGTCCTGAGTGGCCAGATTGTCGATCAGTCCCAAGAACCCACTTCTGCCCGACTCTCCCACCTCCAGCCCAAAGCCGATGAGGAAGAGCACGACGACCACCACGGCGACCAGCAGCATCAGACAGGCCTGGATGCCGTCGGCGATAATGTCGGCATGCGCCCCGCCCAG
>JAAXHF010000539.1 GCA_012271025.1 Deltaproteobacteria bacterium
TCCGGATCGCACTCAGCGTACCAGCGGGCGCCGAGAGCCTGGGCTCGGGCAACGCTGTCCATCGAGGGGCGTCCCGCCTCCACCCATGCCTCATGCCAGTGCGGCCGCTCACGACCCCAACCCTTGAACGCCCCAGAGCGGAGCCAGAGATCGGAGCGGAGGAACTCTGCCACCGGGCTGGACTCCCGGTACAGGCCTGACAAGGGGCGAATGCGTCCGTCGGTCTGCTCGGTGGTGCGCCAGGGAAAGCCCCACCGGCACGACGCAGAATCACCCGAAGAGCGATTGTAGGAGCGGTCAAGGTACAAGAGCCCGTCGGTGTCGCCGGAGGGTCGCGCCGCGGCCACCTCCAGGGGTGCGAGCCAATCAGCAGGAGGTGTCACATTGCCAAGAAGAACGGTCGGGACCGGCACCAAGAGCAACACCGCGGTCCACGCAAGGGCGGCGGGCCATGCCCAGCTACGCTGCGGGCGCCACATCAGCCAGGCCACCAAGGGCAGCACCTCCAGGCGCAGGGTCGTCACCGCGAAGACCAATAGGCCCGCCACCCCGACGGTGATCCAGACCGGGCGCGCCGGTCGCAACCCGTCCTGGTCGGATCGGGCACCGATCAGTCCGGCTGCGGCCAAGACCGCGATCAAGATCAACGGCTCCAGCCAGCGCTCAGACCTGAGATACCCCGAGAGGTCGGCGGCCACCGTTGTTCCTAGACCGGCGAGCGCGGCCAGGGACAGGCGCCGGGACGGACCCGGACCCTGGCGGGCAGCCCACATCGTCAACGCCCCGACCACGGCCAGCACCGCCGCTTGCCTGCCCTCACCGGCCCAGGCCCCGCCGAGCGGCACCTCCCAGCGCACTAAGCGTCCCCAACCGGCCAGAAAGGGAACCAGCCACCAAGCACATACCGCCAGCGCGGCGGCCGCCAAAGTCGCGGCCCAGCGGAGGGCTTGGCCAAGGCTGGCGCCGCTGGTAGCCAACAGCACCGCCATTACCACGGCTAAGCCGGGCACCACTGTCGGATTGAACAGGATGGCTACACCCAAGACGACGCCAGCCAGAGCGGGTCGCGAGCAGCAGGCCGCCCAAGCTGCACAGAACAGCCCCAGGACAGTCGAGACCATGGCCGGCCACGAGCCGAAGAACGTG
>JAAXHF010000734.1 GCA_012271025.1 Deltaproteobacteria bacterium
GGATATCGAGCGGGGCAAACAGGCTGACCGGGTCCAGGTTGCCCTGCACCGCCCGGTCAAAGCCGATCCGCGGCCAGGCCGCGTCGAGGTCGGTGCGCCAGTCCACCCCGATCACGTCTCCGCCGGCCTCGGCCAGCAGCTCCAGCAGGCCGGCCGTGTTGGTGCCGAAGTGGATGACCGGCACGCCCGGAGCCAGGCCGCCTATCAGCGCCTGCATGTGGGGCAGGATGAAGCTGCGGTAGTCGGCGGGCGACAGACAGCCGACCCACGAGTCGAACAGCTGAACGGCCTGCGCCCCGGCTGCAATCTGTCCGTTCAGGTAGTCGGTCGTGGCTTGGACCAGATAGGCCATCAGCGCCCGCCAGGCGCTAGGGTCGGCGTACATCAGACGCTTGGTCTCGATATAGTGGCGCGAGCCGCCGCCCTCGATCAGATATGAGGCCACGGTAAAGGGCGCGCCGGCAAAACCGATCAGGGCAATCTCCTGCGGCAGGGCGGCCCGGGCTCGGCGGACCGCCTCAAACACAAAGCCCAGGGCCGGGGCGGCCGGCTGGGCGTGCAGCCGGTCGATGTCGCGGCCCGAACGCAGCGGCCGGTGGATGATCGGCCCGTCGCCCTGAGAGAACTCCAGGCCAACCCCCATCGGCTCCACAATCAGCAGAATGTCGGCAAAGATAATGGCCGCATCAACGCCCAGCCGCTCAACCGCCTCGACCGTCACCTGGGCGGCCAGCTCGGGCGTTTTGCACAGCTCAAGAAACGAGACCTTGTCTCGCACGGCCCGGTACTCGGGCATGTAGCGCCCGGCCTGACGCATCAGCCATACCGGCGTGTAGGGGGTGGGCTGGCGGCGACAGGCCTGGAGAAAAACGGGCTCTTTCATTGCTCGGCATCCTACCATAGGATGCCGGCTAAAACAGGAGGCAAGCCATGTCCGAGCTTTTGACCCACCACACGAAAATGATCAACGGCTTTCGCATGCATTACGTCACGGCCGGCTCCGGCTATCCGCTGGTGTTTGTCCACGGCTGGCCACAGAGCTGGTATGAGTGGCGCAAGATCATGCCGGCCCTGGCCGAGCGTTTTACGGTTATTGCCCCGGATCTGCGCGGGCTGGGGGATTCCGGTCGACCGCTGACCGGCTATGACAAGCGTACCCTGGCCTCCGATGTGCACGCCCTGGTGCAGTCCCTGGGCTATAACAAGATCGGCCTGACCGGCCACGACTGGGGCGGAGCGGTGGCCTACTATCTGGCCTACGATCACCCCGAGATGGTCGAGCGGCTGATGATTCTGGATATGATACCCGGCCTGGGCCGCACCGGCGACAAAATGGACTTGCAGGTCGCCCAGCGCTTCTGGCACGTGTTTTTCCACGCCGGTATCCCCGACCTGGCCGAACGACTGGTCAGCTCCAACGTCCGGGCCTATCTGAGCCATTTCTATACCTCGCCGGACTACAACTACAGTCCGACGGTCTTCAGCAAGGAAGACATTGACGAGTATGTCCGGGTCTACTCGGCGCCCGGCGCCCTGCGCGCCGGCTTTCAGTATTACGCCACCGGCGTGAACCAGGATTTGGACAACCTCAAGAGCTGTACCGAGAAACTCAGGATGCCGGTCCTGGCCTGGGGCGGAGAACGCTTTCTGGCCGATATCGTGTCGATCTGGCAGGGCGTGGCCGAGAACGTGCAGGGCGGCGCGGTGCCTGAGTGCGGCCACTTTATCGCCGAAGAGCAGCCCGCGTTCGTCATTCAGCAGGCGACCGAGTTTTTTGAGCCGCTGCGCAGCTAAACCGCCTCTCTTCTCCCTCTCCCGATGTGTGATGCCTATTGTGTCGCTTGCTCCCTCCGGGCTGGCCGTCCGCGCCCTCACCCGGCCCTTCGGGCCACCCTCTCCCAAAGGGCGAGGGTAAAAAAGCCCCTCTCC
>JAAXHF010000283.1 GCA_012271025.1 Deltaproteobacteria bacterium
GGTCCGGATACGCTGCTGGAAGCCATAGATGCCATCCTCGACCACGGTGAGCGGCTCACCCGCTCCCGCCTGGCGGCCCTGCCAAAGGGTAGCTGGACGGCCGAGGACTGGGTCGACGACGACGGTATCGACCGCGACACGAAGCTGAAACTGAAGTGCCAGGTGACCGTCACCGACGATGAGTTCGTCGTCGACTGGAGCGGCTCCGAGCCCCGCACGACCGGCCCGATGAACATACCCATCGGTCTGACCATGGGCGTCAGCGGCCTGGCCTTCAAGGGCATCACCACGCCCGATACGCCCGCCAACCACGGCAACTATCGCCCGCTGAAGGTCATCGCGCCGCCAGGCGAAATCATGCACGCCGAGCCGCCGGCGCCCACCTTCACCATCTGGGCCAGCCTGCTGGCGCCCGAGGTCATGCTGAAGGCCCTCGCCCAGGGCATGCCAGACCAGATTCCCGCCTGCTCCGGCGGCGACATCTTCGACGTGATGGGCCTCGGTGTGCACCCGGAAACCGGCCTGCCCTGGCTGGAGGCGACCAACGAGGCCATTGGTTTTGGCGGCCACGCGGGTGGCGATGGCGAGGATGGCATCATGCACCTCAGCGAGCCCGGCTGTCGCAACAATCCCGTCGAGGTGCTGGAGACCAAGGGGCCCTGGCTCATCGAGAACTACTTCATGCGCCGCGACACCGGCGGCCCTGGCCTGCATCGCGGTGGTGTCGGCGTGACCCGCACCTATCACTTCAAACACGAATCCGAGGCCCTGGCCGTCGTCAAGAAAACCAAAACCTCGCCCTGGGGGATGCACGGCGGCAAGGATGGCGTCCCGGGTTCCGTCACCATCTGGCCGGGAACGGAGCGCGAACGGACCAACGGCGCCCTGCACGAGAAGGACCTGAAGCCGGGCGACATCATCATCAACCGCTCGGGCGGCGGCGGCGGCTGGGGCGATCCAAAACAGCGCGACCCGCAACTGGTGCTCAACGACGTCATCAACGACTTCGTTTCACTCGAGTCGGCCCGTCGCGATTACGGCGTCGCCATCGACCCGAAATCGCTCAGCATTGACGAGGCGGCGACGGCTGTCCTGCGCCGTTAGGCTCCGCCACCATATGACCAGTGCCGCCTTGCCTGGCAGAAGGCGGCACCAGTAAACAAGGGGGAATAATGAATTACTTGCTGTCTTTCCGACATTCTGTCCCTGCCCTGCTGCTCCTAATCCTGCTCTTCGCCCTGCTGCCCGCTACGCTCGCCCAGGATGACGGCGACGTTACCGAACTCGGCACCGGCGACCTGCGCATCTCCTACTGGAATGGCCTCAGCGGCTCCGACGGCGTCACCATGAATGAAATGCTGACCGATTTCGTCGCTGACAATCCGGATATCTCCGTGACCAGCGAAATCATCCCCTGGAACACGCTCTATGCGAAGTTGCAGGCGGCTTTCGTGGCCGGTAAC
The DNA here is from genome assembly GCA_012271025.1 of Deltaproteobacteria bacterium. Next base: position 1,464 of record JAAXHF010000283.1, read on the forward strand.
CCGCCCGACCTGATTCTGATGCATGCTTCCGAAGTGCCCCAGTACGCCAGTTACGGCGTGGTCAAGGACCTCGGCTACCTCTACGAATCCGGCGGCGGCTGGTTCCCCGATGACGATGTCTCCGCCATCACCTACGAGGGGATGCAGTGGGAAGGTACCATCTACGGTCTGCCACTGGACAACCACGGTCGCGGCCTGTGGATCAACCTCGATCACTTTGAGGCTGCCGGACTGGACCCCGACATGGACCAGCCCACAACGTTCGAAGGCTGGGTGGAACTCTTCCAGCAGCTCACTCTGGATGCCAGTGGCAACAACCCCACCTCCGCTGATTTCGATGTCGACAACGTCGTCCAGTGGGCCTACGGGGTCGGCAACTGGCCGCTGGCGGACTTCCTGACCCTGCTCATCCAGCATGGCGGCAGCATGGTCAGCGAGGATGGCAGCACCATCACCATCAACTCGGAGGCCGGTATCAAGGCGCTGTCACAGTACCACGAGCTGGTCTACACGTATCAGGTCTCGCCGCCGGCGGCCGGCTTCGATACCTGGGGCGCCTTTGCGGCCGGCAACCTCGCCGTGATCCCGACCGGCACCTGGTTCCGCAATTTCGCCGCCACCCTCGGCGACATCAACGGCCAGGCCTGGACGACCGTACAGTTCGGCGAGCAGCCGGCGACCTGGTTCGGCATCCACACCTTCCTGCTGCCCGACAGCCTGGATGGCGAGAAACTCGCAGCGGTGGAAAGACTGCTGCAATGGGTCAGCGACAATCAGGTCTATTGGGCCGGCTCCGGTCAGGTGCCGGCGCGGCTCTCCGCCCAGGCGCAACTGGACCCGGTCAACTATCCCTCCAATATCGTCATGGGGCAGAGCTTCACGGACTATGGCTTCCTGGATTTCAAGAGCACCGTCACCCAGGAACTCTACGCCGCGCTGGATCCGGAACTGGATGCCGTCCTGAACGGTCTCAAGTCCGTTGAAGATGCGCTGAATGACGGCGCGGCGCGCATGCAGCAGATTCTCGAGCGCGCCGAATAGCCGCTTTCGGCACGACCCGGGGCCTTGCGGGGAGGATGCTTTTGGCATCTCCCTGTGCCTGTTGTTATGATTGTGCAGGCTGGTCCAGGCAACAATGCTTGCCTGGGCCGGTCTGCGCACATCGTATTCCTTTGTCAACGTAGTGATGAATGGAGAAAGTCATGAACAGAAACATTTTCAGGCTGGTCATGCTGGTACTGGCTGTGGTTCTGGTCTTGCCCATTGCTGCAGTAGCCCAGGACGAGGACCCCGTCGTCACCGACCTCGGTACCAGCGACCTGAAGGTTTCCTACTGGCACGGCCTGGGCGGCTCCGACGGCGCCACCATGAACGAGATGCTGGCTGCCTTCGTCGAAGAGAACCCGGATATCGGCGTCACTGCCGAACTGCTCCCCTGGGGCACGCTCTACGCGAAGCTGCAGGCCTCGTTCCTGGCCGGCACGCCGCCGGACCTCGTCCTCATGCACGCCTCCGAGTTGCCGCAATACGCCAGCTATGGCGTGATTCGCCCACTGGGTGATCTCTACACCTCCGGCGGCGGCTGGCTGCCCGATGAAGATCTCGCCCCCGCCACCTACGCCGGCATGCACTACGACGGCGTGCTCTATGGCATCCCGCTGGATAACCACGGTATGGGACACTGGATCAATATCGACCACTTCGAGGCGGCCGGTCTGGACCCGGACGCTCCCATGCCGACCTCCTTCGAGGGTTGGGTCGAATTGCTCCAGCAGCTGACCCTCGACACCAATGGCAACAACGCTGCCTCGGATGACTTTGACGCTGAAAACGTCGCCCAGTGGGGTTACGCTGTGACCCGCTATCCGCGTGTACAATTCATCGCCCTTCTGGCGCAGTATGGCGGCAGCCTGGTCAGCGAGGACGGCACAACCGTCACCGTCAACTCCGATGCCGGCATCGCTGCCTTGCAGACCTACCATGACCTGGTCCACAAATACCACGTCTCGCCCGTGCCGGCCGGATTCGATTCCTGGCAGGGCTATGCCAGCGGTGTCGTGTCGGTGCTGCCCACCGGCACCTGGTTCCGCAATTTCGCCGACTCGACCGACATCAACGGCAAGGCGGTGGCCTTCAACCAGTTCGGCCCGGAGCCGGCCGCCTGGTTTGGCATGCACACCTTCTTCCTGCCGGCAAGCCTGGAGGGCGAAAGGTTTGAGGCTGTCGAGACCCTGTTGAAGTGGATCAGCGCAAACCAGGCGCACTGGGCTACCTCCGGCCAGGTGCCGGCCCTGTTGTCCGTGCAGGCCTCGCTGGACCCCGAGAGCTTCCCCTCCAACGTCGTGCTGGGCGCCAGCTTCTCCGATCACGGCGTGCTTGATTTCAGCAGCACCGTGACCCAGGAGATGTACGCGAACGGCCTGGAACCGGAACTGAACGCTGCGCTCAACGACCAGAAGACGGTTGAGGACGCGCTTAACGACGCGGCCGAGCGTATGCAGGCGATTCTCGATCGCGGCTGATTGCCGCCCGTCCTGAGCAAGCTGGCCGGGGGAGGGACAACCGCCCCCGGCCATGGTTGGCACGAGCAACGCCACCTGATGAACGCCGGCCTGACGATACTGGATCTGTCATGATGCGCGCATCCGCCGAACCCGGCGCAGGCCCCGGCCGGCGTTCCTGGTTGCCGGAGATCAACCTGAAGCGGCGGGAGGCAATCGCCGCCTGGGTATTTCTGACGCCCTTTCTGGCCTTTTTCGCCATCTTCGTCGGTCGTGCGATGCTGGCGGCCGTGCAGATGAGTTTCTATGACTGGCGCGCCCTGCGTCCCTCAAGACCATACATTGCCCTTGAAAATTACGAGGAATTGCTCAGGGACGATGTCTGGTGGCTCGCCCTGCAAAACACCATCGTCTTCACTGCCATGACGGTCGTGGGTACGACTGTCGTTTCCCTTGCGGCAGCCCTTGCAGTCACGGCCGTCCGGCGGGCCAACTTTTTCCGCGTGCTGCTCTACATGCCATCCCTGTTTTCGGTTGGCGCGGTGGGCCTCATCTGGGTCTGGTTGCTGAATTCCCAGTTTGGCGTCATCAACTATGGTCTCGCTGCCCTCGGCATCCGACCCGTCAACTGGCTGGGCGACCCGGCGCTGGTTCTGCCGGCGCTGAGCCTGACGACCATATGGTGGGCCTTCGGCTTTCCCATGCTGATTTTCATCGCCGGGCTACAGGGCATCCCCGGGCACCTCTATGAGGCGGCGCGTATCGACGGCGCCAACGGTCGCCAGCTCTTCTTCAACATCACCCTGCCCCTGCTGAGGCCGACCATCCTCTTC
>JAAXHF010000499.1 GCA_012271025.1 Deltaproteobacteria bacterium
GGTCGAACATCCGGTGACCGAGATGACCACCGGCATCGATATTGTCCAGGCCGGGATTCGCTCGGCCGCAGGCGAGCCGCTGGCCTGGAAGCAGCGAGACATCACCGCCCGCGGTCACGCCATCGAGTGTCGGATCGTGGCCGAAGACCCGCGCAGCATGCTGCCCTCACCGGGCAAGATTCGTGGCTATGCCGCCCCGGGTGGAATCGGTATCCGGGTCGAGTCGGGCGTGACCGACAACTCCCTCGTGCCGATGTATTACGACTCGCTGGTGGCCAAGGTCATCGCCACCGGGGCCGGCCGTGAGGAGGCGATCCGGCGTATGCGGACGGCGCTGGCCGAGTATCAGGTCGGCGGGATCAAGACCAATATTCCCTTTCATCAGCGGATTCTACAGGACCCCGATTTTCTGGCCGGGAACATTCACACCAAGTACCTGGACGAGTTCCTGACCGCTCAGCACGACGCCGACCAAGACGTGAACCAAGACGCGAGCCCAGACACGGCGATTCGGCAGGTCGCCTAGCACACGGGGAAGCGGACCATGGCTGACGAGGGATATGTGGGGCGCTGGGCGAGGACGCTGGCAGCCGTCGGGGTCGGGCTGTGGGCCGGTCTGGTCCAGGCTCAGGACCCGGTCCCGAGTCCTACAGCCCAGCCTGCTCCGCAGGTGGTGGAGCCGGACACGGCGGACGACAACCCTGTCCCAAGGGCCGCGCCACGGGTCGTGTTCGAGCAGCCGGTGCACGACTTCGGTACGGTCGAGCAGGGCGCGAAGGTGACCCACCTGTTCCGCTTCCACAACCGGGGGGAAAGAGACCTGCGGGTTGAGTCGCTCAAGACATCGTGTGGCTGTACTGCGGCCGTCATCTCAGACAGCCGTATTCCGCCCGGCGGACGGGGCACGATCAGCGCGACCTTTGATACGGCTCAGTTTCTGGGTGAGAAAAAAAAGACCGTTGTCGTGCATACCAACGATCCCCAGCGGCCGGCCACGACGCTGACCCTGCAGGGCGAGATCCGGGTCGAGGTGGCGGCCGATCCGCCCCAGCTGTAC
>JAAXHF010000310.1 GCA_012271025.1 Deltaproteobacteria bacterium
GGGCTGGTCGGTGAGTCCGGCTGCGGCAAGAGCGTCAGCGCGCTCAGCGTGATGCGCCTGATTCGTCCGCCCGGCGACATTGTCGACGGCGAGGTCGTGTGGCAGGACCGCGACCTGCGCCAGCTCAGCGACCGCCAGATGCGCAACGTACGCGGCGACGAGATCTCCATGATCTTTCAGGAACCGATGACGGCGCTGAACCCCGTCTTCAATACCGGCAACCAGATCGGCGAAGTTCTGCGCGAGCACCGCGACTTCACCCGCAAGCAGCGTTACGAACGAACCATCGAAGTGCTGCGACTCGTTGGTATTCCGCAGCCCGAGCAGCGGATCAAGGCGTATCCCCACGAGCTGTCGGGTGGTATGCGCCAGCGGGTGATGATTGCCATGGCGCTGGCGTGCGAACCCGATCTGATCATCGCGGACGAGCCGACCACCGCCCTGGACGTGATCGTGCAGGACCGGATATTACGCGAGATGCGGAACATTCAGGAGAAGCTCACTATGAGCATGATCTACATTTCGCACGATATGGCCGTCATTGCCGAGGTCAGCGATGTCGTCGGCATTATGTACGCCGGCAAGATCGTGGAGCTGGGCGAGACGGCGAAAGTCTTCAAGCATCCCATCCACCCGTATACACAGGCGCTGATGTCGGCGTTTCCGAGCGTGACGGGCGCGCGGCACGAGCTGACGAAGCTGGCGGGCGAGCCTCCGAACCTTCTGGACCCGCCCCCCGGCTGCCGCTTTCACCCGCGCTGTCCGTATGCGACGGACGAGTGCCGGACGGAAGCGCCGCCGACCGTGCGCCGCGGGGAGCATTGGGCGACCTGCTGGAACCCGCCGGAGGCGTAGGCTGATGATCGAGACTACTCGGCCCGCGCCATCCGCCGAAAATCGCCCGCTGCTCAGGGTCGAGGGGCTGCGGAAGCACTTTCCCGTGTCCACAAGCTGGTTTCGGCGGAGCCGGAGTTTCGTTCACGCCGTGGACGGAGTCTCTTTCGACCTAGCGCAAGGCGAGAGCTTTGGGCTGGTGGGGGAGTCCGGATGCGGCAAGACGACTACCGGGAAGCTACTGATCCGCCTGACCGACCCAACCGACGGTCATATCATCTTCGATGACGGTACCGGCGAGCCGACGGACATTGCGACGCTGAAGGGGAAGTCGCTGAAGGCCTTCAGAAGGAAGGCCCAGATGATTTTCCAGGACCCCTACGAGTCCATGAACCCCCGGCGCACTATCTACGATACCGTCGCCGAACCGCTGGCAGTCCAGGGCATCGGCACCGTCCTGGACCGGGTGGACCGGGTGAGCGAAATCCTGTTGCTGGCTGGCCTTACTCCACCCTCCGCCTTCCTCTTCCGGCACCCTCACGAGCTTTCCGGCGGCCAGCGGCAGCGGGTGGCCATCGCCCGGGCCCTGGTGGTGGAACCCTCTCTTGTCGTGGCCGACGAGCCCACTTCCATGCTGGACGTATCCAGCCGCTCCGGCATAATGGCCCTGATGCAGCAGTTGGCCCGAGGGCTGGGCGTTTCCTACCTGTACGTTACCCACGACCTGGCAGTGGCTCGCTATATGTGCCAGCGCATCGCCGTGATGTACCTGGGGAAAATCGTGGAAGTGGGGGAGACGGAAGAGCTGCTGCGCCAACCGCTCCACCCCTACACCCGGGCCCTACTGTCAGCGGTGCCGGTGCCCGACCCGGCCCACCGCCGGCCGCCGCCGGCCATCGAGGGAGACGTAACAGCGCCCCTGGACCCGCCCGCCCGCTGCCGCTTCTACGATCGCTGCCCCCTAGCCACCGACTACTGCCGGGACAACCCGCACCCGCCCACCGAGGAGAAGGCGCCGGGCCACTGGGCTGCCTGCCACCTGGTTTAGCCAAGATTCAAGCATGGCTGAACCGGCTACATGTGATATTATAGTGGGGCATCAGCGGTTGCCGTTTGGGGATAGAGTGGGCTGGCCCTCATCCCCGGCCCTTCTGGCCAGGGCGAGAAACAAGGGAGTGTAACTTATGCCAATGGATACCACGTCCCTGTGGGTGGGATTTATCGGGTTGGGCATTACCATGCTCACCGTGGGCGTAGGGCTGGCCGGGCTGCTGATCAACCTGCTGAGCCAGCAGGAAAGGCGCTCGGAAGCCCGAGTGGACCGGCTGGAAAAGCAACTGGCCGAATATCGGGCCGAGAGTAAAGAGCAGTTGGCTGAACATCGGACCGAGATTAACCAGCAGTTAGCCGGACATCGGACCGAGATTAACCAGCAGTTAGCCGGACATCGGACCGAGATTAACCAGCAGTTGACCGAATATCGCACCGA
>JAAXHF010000027.1 GCA_012271025.1 Deltaproteobacteria bacterium
GTTGGCCATCGTGAACGTCTTGCCCGTGCCCGTCGCCCCCAGCAGCGTCTGATAGCGCTCGCCGCTGTTCACCCCCGCCACCAGCTGCTTGATCGCCGTCGGCTGATCACCCTTCGGCGAATACGGAGCCGTGAGGTCGTAGGCGGGCACCGGTGCGGGGCCAGACGGCGGCCGTCAATTATCGCCGGGGAGCAAGATGAAGTGCTGCGGCTCCCCGACCCGTGACCCCGATCCGGCTGGTTCACCATGCCCCCGGTGCCCCCGGCCTGCGTTGGCTGGGCCTCGGGCCGGATCTGCGCCCCAGCCGGGCCCTGCTCAAGCTGCAACGGCTGTTCGATCGCCACGCCTTCTGGGCCCGCGGCCGCAGCTTTGCTCAGTTGCGGCGGTTGCTGGCGGGTAGCGATGCCGTGGTGAGCCTCTGGCGCGGCAAGCGGCTGGTGGGCTTCGGCCGGGCCACCTCCGATGGCTTCAGCCGAGCCGTGCTCTGGGACATCGTGGTGGCCGGCGATCTGCAGGGCCACGGCCTCGGCCGCCGGGTGATCGAAGAACTGCTGCACACCCCGCCGAGCGTGGGCGTGGAACGGGTGTATCTGATGACCACCAAGAGTGCAGGTTTCTACCGGCAGCTGGGCTTCCAGGATGCGAATCCCCAGCAACTGATGGTGCTGCGCCGCTGAGGCATCTCAATCCGGTCAGGCCCGGTACGATCCGGATCCGTCAGATCAGCCGATGCCCCGGTCCGCGTCCCAGTCCCCTGACGACGCCCTGCAGGGCAATCTGTTCGGGGCACCTGAGCCGGCCGCACCGACTGCACCCACCGGCGAACCTGAGGCCGCCAGCCACGACCTCAGCGACGACGAACTCGGAGCCGATGCCGCTGCCCGGCCCCGAACGCGCCAGGCCACGTCAAGCGAGGTCAGCAGCGAATCCGCGGCTGCAAACCATTCAGAACCCAGCAGCGACGAACCGGCCTGGGCCCACCACAGCCAGCTCGACCCGTTGCAGCTCACACCGATGCTGCGCCACTACGTGGAGCTCAAAGCGGCCCATCCCGAACGGGTGCTGCTCTACCGCCTGGGCGACTTCTTCGA
>JAAXHF010000623.1 GCA_012271025.1 Deltaproteobacteria bacterium
GAGTTGACCATCACCAGCTGGATTGCCTTGCAGTTGACCGGCTCACCATGGCTCGTTGCTCTCGCTGGCGTCTGCCGCGCCGCCCCCTTACCGCTGGTCGGGCCGTTCAGCGGCATGCTCGCCGACCGCTACAACCGCGCCTCAATGATCCGCCTCGGCTTGTGGGGACAGCTGGTCCCACTGGCCCTGCTCGCCGGCGCCTTCCTCGCCGGCTACGGTGCCTACTGGCAGATCTTGGTCGTGTCGGTGTGCTTTGGCGTGAGCTGGTCGGTGGAGTGGCCTGCCCGCCGCTCGTTGCTCGGCGATCTGGTTAGACCGGAACTGCTGCTCCGTGCCGCCGTCCTCGATAGCGCCTCGATGTCCGGAACGCGCGTGCTCGGACCCTTGCTCGCCGGCCCAATGCTGGCCGTTTGGGGCAGTGGCGCGTTCGGAGCGCTGCTGGTGCTGCCCGTGCTGGCTCTCGTGGCCGCGAGCGGGCTGGCACCGCGGCCGGTCGCCCAACCGCCCCAGCCCCCCTCCGTGTGGCGGCAGTTGCGCGATGGGTTCGACTATGTCCGCCGGGAGCAGGTCATCTGGGCCGTGATCCTCATCACCGTGGCGATGAACTTTTTCATCTTTCCCGCCCAGCAACTCTTCTCGGTGATGGCCGAGCACGTCTTACTCGTCGGCCCGGTGGAGTTGGGCTGGCTTGGGGCAGCCAACGGGCTGGGTGGTGCACTCGGCTTGCTGCTCCTGCCCCAGGTTTCTCGCGCCCGTGGCTTGGGTTGGGTATTTGTCGGCGGCTCATTCGTCGCTGCGGCCGCGCTCAGTCTTTTCGCGACGTCCACTGTCCTCTGGCTGTCGCTGGTGCTCCTATTGCTGTCCGGGTTCGGACATGCCGGCTTTTCCGTCATGCAGGCCACGCTGGTCCTGAGCCAGGCAACGCCGGCCATGCGCGGTCGCGCCATGGGCCTGGTCACGCTGGCAATTGGTAGCTCCCCGTTGGGAAACCTCGAACAAGGCTTGATCGCCGAGCGATGGGGCGCGCCGGCAGCCATCGGCGGCAGTGCGGTGCTCTGCGCGGTGATCGTCTCGCTGGTCGCCTGGTGGTATCCCGGGTTGCTGCGCCTACAGTCCACCACCCAACCGGCGCCGGCCCGGTGACAGCCGGGCCGCTCGCCGGCTACCCTGAAGCCGGCATTATGGTCGCGCCAGGTGCCGGACTGCGGACAGGAGGAGAGCGCCGATGATCGTCGTGGATACCCATTGTCACGCCGGACGAAACTGGTTCGAGCCGATAGAGCTACTGCTGTATCAGATGAACCTCAACAACGTGGATAAGGCCGCGCTCATCGGACACGGCGGCTCGTTCGACAATACCTACCTGCTGGAGTGCGTGCAGCGCTTTCCCGGCCGATTTGCGGTCGTGGTCGTCATAGACACCGAGGCCCCCGACGCGCCCGCGACCTTGGAGCGCTGGGCCGCGGCCGGGGCCGGCGGTGTGCGGCTCGGACCGACGGTGCGCTCTCCCGGCGCCGATCCGCTGGCGATCTGGCGCAAGGCAGCGGAGCTGGGCCTCGTCGTCAGCTCGCTTGGACAGCCGGACGGCTTTGCCAGCAAGGAGTTCGCGGAGTCCGTCGCCGTGTTCCCGCAAATGCCGATCATCGTCGAGCACCTCGCCGGCGTCGGTATCGGTGCCGAGCCACCCTACGCCACCTACAAAGAGGCGCTCGCCGTGGCCCGCTACCCGAATACCTACATCAAGGTCGGCGGCTTGGGCGAGATCAGTGCCCGACCACCCGTGCTCCGGACCAAGTTTGCGTTCGACCACGTTCCGCCGTTGCTGGAGCTGGCCTATGACGCTTTCGGGCCGCGGCGCATGATGTGGGGGAGCGACTATCCGCCGGTCAGCGAGCGGGAAGGCTATCGCAACGCCCTGCACGGTGTCATGGGCCACCCGGCGCTGCGCGACCAAACCGACCGCGAGTGGATCATGGGGAAAACGGCACTTAACGTCTTCCGCTTTGCATAGCTCGCCGGCCGGGGAAGTGTCATTCCGGCCCCGCCGCCCTTGCGCGTGCTGCGCTGAATCTGCCGAGTTGGAGCAATACAGCGACGAACAGAGTTACCCCAACATATAACTGCCAAGAGTGCTCGGGGTATCTTGCGAGCAGTCCGATGAGCAGCCCCGAGAGGCTGAAATCCGTCGCGACGCTACCGGCGAATATCGTTCTGAGCAATATCTCGAACGCCACGTAGCACGGTATCAGCACGCCCCTTGTTTTCGACGTCAGCGTTGCTATGAATGAACCGAGAGAGGCGCCGAGGAGCGCCGCGGTCAGTATGCGCCCCGTCATGGTCAGGCTGTCCTTTATGAAGCTCTCCGGGGTGGAAAAAAGAAGCGTGTCCGGGTTGATAGGAGCGCCCCACAGCCTCCCAGCTATGGTTACGAGCGCCCATAAGGAAAGGTAGGCCGTTATAATCAGTCCGGCGGCGAGCGGAAAGCGTTTGAATATGACCCCGGCAGCACAGGCCAAGGGTATTCCCAATACAATTGCCACGAGGGTGAAGAGTGAAGTCAGCACAACCATGGGCATGTGACTCCTGTGGTTTGGCCGTTCGGTAGTATGCTGATTTCCGTCTTCTGGAATCAAGCGTTGGGAGGAAGCCATGGAGCGCGTGGGATTTCTGCTGAAGGTGCGCCCGGAGCGGCTAGAGGAGTATAAGGAGAGGCATCGAGAAGTGTGGCCTGATATGCTCCAAGCATTGCGCGAGACCGGCTGGCACAACTACTCGATCTTCCTCAGCGAGGACGGTCTTCTCTTCGGCTACGTCGAAACGCCGGACTTCGAGCAGGCGCTCGCCGGCATGTCCGAGCGCGAGGTCAATACCCGCTGGCAGGAGGATATGGCCCCGTTCTTCGAGAACCTCGGCGGTGGTCACGCCGACGAAGGGCTAATCCGGCTGGAAGAGGCCTTCCACTTGGACTAGCGGTGGGCCGGGCGGCTCCTCCAGAGTGTCCGGCGTCGCCTGGCCATTTGGTTGACACTTTCCAGGAGATAAGATACATTTTCATATCGTCAGTCCAGGAGCGAGACTGGCCCACGCCGGCTGCTGCGCGCACCGGTTGGTTGAGTGGGGAACCATAGGCCAGCAATACCGAAAGGGAGGGGTGCAGGCACAGAAGATCAAGGCCTTGCGTACTCAGCAGCAGTTCAGGCGAATTCGTTGGGCCGAGTAGGCCAACGAACCAAGAAAGGGTGAACGACATGGCAGGTGTGATCCGTCGGAAATGCCTTGGTGGTGCCGTCGCCGCGTTGGGAGGCCTCGTAGCCGCCGCGTGCGGTGAGCCGACCGTGCGCTACGTGGGTCAGCCACAAGCCGGCCCGGCCGGCCCAGCCGGCCCAGCCGGGGCCAAGGGCGCTACCGGCGCTCAGGGCGCCCAGGGCGCAGCGGGCGCAGCCGGTAAGTCGGCCGTGGTACTCCATTACTGGTCCAATCTGAGCGCCACCCACCCGGAGAGCATTGCTCGGGCCAAGAACTTCACGGAGTTCAACGAGACCCTCGGCAAGGAGCTCGGCATCCTGGTGGACCTCAGCAATGCCGTGGCGGGCGCCGGTGGTGGTACCGGTGGCAGCAACAAAGAGAAGATCTTGACCTTGGTCGCCGGTGGCACGCCGCCGGATATGTACTACACCGGCTATACCGGCGTTGCCGAGTACTACGCCTCTGGTGCGACCATTGACCTGGACGCGGAGCTGAAGTCGGAGAAGGGCTGGGCCGAGCAGCGGGCCGACATCTTCGAGCCGATCATCGTCAGCAGTATGTGGGCGGGCAAGCTGGTCGGGATGCCCGGCTACACCAACAACAACGGCACCATCTGGAACAAGGGCCGGCTCCAGCAGGCCGGCGTCGAAGAGCCGCAGTGGGACTGGACCTGGGACGACTTCATCGAGAAGGCGACGAAGTTCACCAGTGACGAGAACATCCTGCCCTACTCGTTGCACTGGCACTACGTCTGGTGGACCAGCTATCTCGGCACCACCGGCATGCTGCCGATTGACCAGAGCACCTGGAAGATGCAGGTGGACACCCAGGAGTCGCTGGACGTGATGGAGTTCTGGCTCGGCCTGCTCAAGAACAACATCATCCGCGTCCGCGAAGACGGCAAGAACGGGCTGGGTGAGCAGTATCGCCAAGCCCGCAACGATGTCATCTTTGAGATTCAGGGCCCCTACCGCATTCCCACGATGCGCAAGAACAACGCGCCGCCATTTGGCGTGATCCATAACCCCGTACACCCAACGGGGAAGAACGTGTTCGCCAACAACGGTGGACACAACCTGATTGTGTTCAAGGACATCGAGCCGGAGGAGCGGAGTGCAGCCGCGCGGGTGGCCATGTGGATGAATGCGCCGCAGGCGCAAATCCAGATGATTATCAACGCCACCTCCATCCCCGTCAGCGGGGCGACGATGGAGTCCGCCGAGTTGAACGACTACCTCAAGACCGATCCCGAGCTGGCCGGCTTCGTGGCCCTCGCCCCCTACGGGTACCGCTGGCCCAGCCTGCCGTCTCTGAGCAAGATCACCGGGCCGGTCCACCAGGCCTTGCCCAAGATCATGCTGGAGGAAGTCAGCCCCAAGGCCGGTCTGGAAGATGCCCAGCGCCTGTCCCAGATCGCGCTCGACGAAGACGTGAAGATGATGCAGGGCTAGGCGTTACGCCTACCCTCACCGCCAAGCGCGGGGTCCGGTCACCCGGACCTCGCGCTTTTGCTTTGTCCTTCCGCGGAGACCGAGGGCAGCCTATTCCCTCCCCTAGAGCTTACTCCGGGGGAGGGCTAGGGAGGGGGCTAGACAAGGAC
>JAAXHF010000690.1 GCA_012271025.1 Deltaproteobacteria bacterium
TGGGTGAGCTGGTCCTGGACCTTGTGTTCCAGGCCGTACGGGACGGTGACCATGGCCAGGGCGGTCTGCGGCTCCGCGCCCATGGCAAAGATATCACCCAGGGCGTGGGTGGCCGCGATCTGGCCGAAGACAAACGGGTCCTCGATAAAGGCCCGGAAAAAATCAACGGTCTGTACCAGCGCTTTTCCGGGCGGGACGGTGACCACTGCGGCATCGTCCGGCGCGTGCAGGCCGACAATGACATCGGAGCGGTCAACCGGCTCAAGGCGGGCCAGGGCCTGGTTGAGGACCGTACTGCCGATCTTGGACCCACAGCCGCCGCACCGCATGGCAAAGGCGGAAATCTCCTTGAGGACCTGGGCATCGGCCAGTCCCCGCTCTACCTGGGCCGGCTCGTTGTCGGGCATGTCCGGCAACTCGTTGTATTTGCGGATAAAGCGCCGGTCGATCCAGTCTTTCCACTTCCAGACCCACCTCCCCTCACACGCCCAGCGTGAACGTGAGGCCACCGCATATTGGTCTCCGGTAGAGATCAGGCTCAGAAACTGCTTTTGCGGCGCAAAGGCTTTGACGGGCTGGCCTCGCAGGAAACGGCGCAGATTCTTCGCCAAGGGCGGGCCCTGGCGGACGGCGAACACACCGGATTTTGGGCGGGGATGGTTGACGACTGCGGCAATATCCCCGGCGGCAAACACCTCGGGATGGGAAACGGACTGGAGCGTGTCCTGCACGGCGATAAAACCCTGCTCGTCTGTGGCCAGGCCGGCCTCTCCCGGCCAGCCGGCGGCGCCGGCCGTGGTGACCCACAGCATCTCGTCCAGAGCGAGTTGGGTGTCATCGGCAAAACGTACGCACCCTTCGGCAGCGCCGGTGACGAGACAATCCGTTCGGACCTCGACGCTGCGCTGCTTGAGAATACGCATAAACGCGGCCCGGACACGTGGGTTGTGGGTCGGCAGAATCTCTGGTGTCCCGCTGATGAGGTAGAAAACGAGATGGTCGGCCGACCGGTTTTGCCGGGCGAGCAGACGTTCGAGGCAGTATTGGACGGCCAGCAGGAGTTCCACGCTCCCGGCTCCACCGCCGATAACGCCGAT
>JAAXHF010000617.1 GCA_012271025.1 Deltaproteobacteria bacterium
CCCCTACATAGTCCCAGCCGGGGTTGGGCAGGGTATTCGCCGCCCGTTAATGCTCGCGTTTGACGGCCATCCCCCGGAGCCACCAGAGACGCCCTACTAGTGGTCGTCTGTGAGCGTGCCTGGGGTCCTGACCAGGCTGTGTAAATGTGATATCGCTGGCCTGGGTTCGCGTGGTGGCGTGGTAGGGTGTCAAATGTGGTGGAGGCGGCAAGCCGAGTTTCTTTTGCTAGGGAGCCAACCTGGCCGACACCTGCCGCGCGATTGGATTGCGAAGAGCTGTAGATGACGACGATTGAAGAACGTGTCAGCCGTCTCGAAGGCGGGTACGAGCATTTGGCGACGAAAGCCGATCTTGCCGCCCTTGAATATCGCATTTCAAAGGATATGTCAGCCCTTGAGGCCCGTTTGACACGGCTCTTTTTGGGTGCGTTGATAGCTGTCGCGTCGCTGGCCGTAGCCGCGTCGACATATTTGCAAAGCATCACTTAGTTCGGTCGACATACCGCCGGATGTGGGTGCACCTTCCGACCTTCGCTGGGGCGACGTAATTGACTCGGCCGCCCTTTCAATCACTTGTGCGGTCTTGGACTGACGGCGGTGTGGAATCCAAGTATGCCCATTAGGGCCGGTGATATACTCACGGGCTGTTGATGGGCAGCGTTTTGCCCTTGGTCCGGGGTCGTGAAGCAGCCTTATTCTTGCCCCGGCTATCCATTAGTCCCAGTAGTTAGTTGGCCAACATGTTGACACCTATTGCCGATGGAAATGTGACCTCGCCGGCCGGTTTTTCGGCCGGAGGGGTGTACGCGGGCATCAAGACGCCCGGCCCCGACAAGCTCGACCTCGGGCTCCTCTTCTCCGAGCGACCATGCTCGGCCGCAGGCACCTACAGCCAGAACAGCGTCCTGTCCCCCTCCGTAATACTCACGCGCGAGTTGATCAACGCCGGCCAGGAGATTCACGGCGTCGTGGCGAACAGCGGCTGCGCCAACTGTGCGGTCGGCGAACAGGGCCTGGCGGACGCACGCG
>JAAXHF010000125.1 GCA_012271025.1 Deltaproteobacteria bacterium
GGGCACGGCATGCCGTGCCCCTACTTTCCGGCATTGACAATTCAAATAGCTATGGCCTCGACCGTCTTCATTCCTGCCCTGATGCGAAAGCTGTCGGGCGGCAAAGACCGCACGACGGCGACGGGTGCAACCCTGCGCGCCATTGTGGACGATCTGGAGCGTCAGTTCCCCGGCTTTCGGGATCGGGTTGTTGAGGATAACGATCTGGCCGGCTCGGTGGCGGTCTCGGTCAACGGAGAGATCATCACCGGCGGCTTGTCGGAGTCCATCCCGGCCGATAGCGAGATCCATTTCGTGCCGGCTATCGGGGGCGGCTGAGGCGACGCGCAGTGAGATTTTATAGGGAAGGGCTGGATTGGCTCTTCCCTATTTTTTTGCGCATTTTCCAGCTACATTTCGGGCAGGTTTGCAAAACGGCAGTAGGGTGGGCCGCCCGTGGCCGCCTAGGGCAGACACTGGGGTCTGCCCCTACCGAAGCCGAGGAGGAAGACATGGCAGCGCAGCACGAGCATCAGTTCAAGGTCATCGGCACGCGTCCGATCCGCCACGACGGCGCCGATAAGGTCACCGGCCGGGCCAAGTACGGGGCCGATATTCACCTGCCGGGCCTGTTGCACGGCAAAATTCTCCGCAGTCCCCACGCCCACGCCCGGATTGTCTCGATCGATACGTCTGCGGCCCTGGCTGTTCCCGGGGTCAAGGCGGTGGTGACCGGCCAGGATTTTCCCGAGATTGAGGACGGTCTGTTGCAGATCGGCGAGAACATGGTCAACCCTCGCCACCTGTCGAGAAACCTGATGGCCCGCGACAAAGTCCTGTACGACGGACACGCGGTTGCTGCGGTGGCCGCCACCAGCCCGCATATTGCCGAGGAGGCCGCCAAGCTGATTCGGGTCGAGTACGAGGTGCTGCCCCATGTGCAAAACGTGCTGGAGTCCATGCGCGACGGCGCGCCTATCCTGCACCCTGAGCTGCGCACGGGCGGAACGCCGGACGCGTCTGACAGCCCGACCAATATCGCCAACCAGGTTCGCTTTGCCCGGGGTGACCTGGACGAAGGCTTTGCCGCCGCCGACCTGATTGTGGAAAAAGAGTTTTCGACCTCGATGGTCCACCAGGGCTATATCGAGCCGCACAATGTCGTGGCCCAGTATAATGCCGATGGCCAGTCGACCGTGTGGGTCAGCACTCAGGGACCGTTTGCAGTCCGTGAGCTGTGTGGCGGTCTGCTCAAGATGCCGCCCAGCAAGGTCAAGGTCATCCCGGCCGAAATCGGCGGCGGCTTTGGCGGCAAGACGACCGTCTACCTGGAACACGTTGCCCTGCTGTTGTCGAAACTCTCGGGCCGACCGGTCAAAATGGTCATGACCCGCAGTGAGGTCTTACGGGCGACCGGTCCGACGCCGGGCTCGCATATCTATGCCAAGATCGGGGCCGATAAGAACGGCCGGATTACGGCCGCCGAGTTGCGTTTGTCGTTTGAGGCGGGCGCCTTTCCGGGCTCTCCGGTCGCGGCCGGCAGCATGACGGTTTTGGCGCCCTACGATTTGGAGAACTTCCAGATTGACGGTTTTGACGTAGTGGTCAACAAGCCCAAGACCTGCGCCTACCGGGCGCCTGGGGCGACGAATCCGGCCATGGCTGCCGAGACGGTGATTGACGAGCTGGCCGAGAAGCTGGGGATCGATCCGCTGGAGTTCCGGTTGCGCAACGCGGCCCGCGAAGGCACGGCTCAGCCGGCCGGACCGCAGTTCAAGCGGATCGGCTTTGTCGAGACGGTCGAGGCGATCAAGAACGGCGAGCACTACCAGTCTCCGCCGCCGCAGTCCGGAGACGGTAAACTGCGCGGCCGGGGCGTGGCCTCGGGCTTCTGGTTCAACGCCGCCTTTCAGTCTTCGGCCACGGTCAGCATTAACACCGATGGAACGGCCAATGTGGTCACCGGTTCCCCGGACATCGGCGGCAGTCGGGCGTCGTGCGCCATGATTGCCGCCGAGGTGCTGGGTCTGGCCGCCGAAGACGTGCATCCGGTCGTGGCCGATACCGAGTCGATCGGGCACACTGATACGACCGGCGGCAGTCGGGTGACGTTTGCGACCGGCATGGCCGTGTATGAGGCGGCCACCAACGCGGTCGCCATCCTCAAACACCGTGCGGCAACGCTGTGGAAGGTCAAGCCCGAAGAGGTGGTTTTTCAGGACGGCGTGGTGTCGTGCACGACCAACGGGCATGAGTCGCTGAGCCTCAAACAGATGGCGCCCAAGCTGCCGCGCGCCGGCGGACCGGTGATGGGCAGCGCCTCGGTCCGACCTCGGGGGGTGGGTCCGACCTTTGCCACCCATGTGGTTGATATCGAGCTTGACCCGGAGACGGGCAAGGTCGATATTGTGCGTTACACGGCTTCACAAGATGTTGGTAAAGCCGTCCATCCGAGCTATGTCGAGGGTCAGATCCAGGGCGGGGTGGCCCAGGGCATCGGCTGGGCGCTCAACGAAGAGTATTTCTACGACGACACGGGTACGCTGCGGAACACCGGGTTTCTGGACTACCGGATGCCGACCTGTCTCGACCTGCCGATGATTGAGACGATTCTGGTCGAGGTTGCCAATCCCGGCCACCCAATCGGCATTCGGGGTGTCGGAGAAGTGCCGATCGTGCCGCCGCCGGCGGCGATTGCCAATGCCATCTACCGGGCGGCCGGCATCCGCCTGCAGGAACTGCCCATGTCGCCGGCCAAGGTCGTCAAGGCGATGCTTGAAAAAGACGCCTAGCGCGGACACCGGACGAGGCATGATGGCACGCGCACGCGATCAGTTTGTAACCGTCAACGGTCTTCGGCTCCACTATCTCGATTGGGGCAGTCCGGGCAAACAAGCCCTGATCCTCTTACACGGAGGTTCGGCCTACGCCCAGTGGTGGGACTTTTTTGCCCCGGCCTTTTGCGACGATTTCCACGTCATCGCCCCGGACTGGCGGGGCCACGGGGACAGTCAGCACGCCGACCCTCCGGCCTACAGCACCCGCCACTACATCGACGATCTCCACCAGCTCTTGGCCAAGCTTGGCGTTGAGCGGCCAGTGCTGGTGGGGCACTCCATGGGCGGGCACAACGCGGTCATCTATGCGACCGAGCACGCCGATGAACTGGCCGGCTTGGTGATGGTCGATACGACTGTGAGCTATCCCGAGTCGGCTGTGCAGTTCTTGCGTAAACTCGGCCAGAAACCGGCCAAGGCGTTCGCATCGCGGGCCGAGGCGATCAGCCGTTTCCAGGTTCTGCCGCGCGAATCGTTCTTCTCCCAGGAGCGGCTGGAGTATATCGCCGGCTTTGCCTTCAGCGAACGGGCGGACGGCACGTGGGTGGCCAAGCTCGACCGCCGGACCCTGTTTCGCGAGCCGGTTGACGGCCGCCGGCGTTTGGCCAGCATCAGCTGTCCGACCCTGGTGGTGAAAGCCGAAAACAGTCCGGTGCTGAACCACGACAAGCTGGCCACACTGTGCACCGACCTGCCCGACGGCCGCTGGGCCGAGGTCAAAGACTGCTACCACCACGTGATGCTGGACAATCCGGAGGGCCTGGTTGCGGTGGTGCGGGAGTTTTTAGCGGAGGTTATTCCGAGCGCCTGAGAATACTGGCCCGGCTTTCTTGGTGTCACACTGGCTTAGCCAGACTGTGTCGGGAGCCAGGGTGAACCCAGCTTGCCTCGATTCCAGACCATCCAAGCGGTCAATCCGCCCAGACAGTAGGCAAAAACATCGACTGGATCTGAGGTGCCCTTCCCGAAACAGAAGGGCCCAACGATTTCAAACATTATTGACCATATGGTCAGCAGTACGACAATTTCCGAAAATGTCGGCGGACAATTGTCTTTCCTCAAGGCGAACATTCGGGAGAGAAAGAGCATTATTGGCACAAGAACCGGTATGAGGAGCAGGTCGTTGAGATACCAGTTGCAGATTTCGCACCTGCAGGGTCCGAGTATTAACAGTGACGATTTGTTGATGGAGTAGAGCGCGACGGAAAAGAGGAAGAGCGGGTCCGAGAGATATTTGAACCCAAAGCTCATGGAATGGATAATCTCACCAGCAGCGCATAAGCACAAAGACGGTTCATCAACATCCTATGGCCATGAGAATGAAAGCGGTAATGATTGCGCCAACAATCAGGAAAAAAAGCCCAGGGCCACTCATATCTCCGACAGCCATGTTCCCCCTTTCGGACAGTCCGATTTATGGGCGAGCGTTCTGGCGCATTGCTGAAAGGCCAGGAGGAGAGCCTCCTGGCCGGTGTCGGATTGGCGGACTCGGACGGCTTAGTCCAGGTCCATGCGGTAGACTTTGACCGCGTTATCGAACACGATCTTTTTGGTGACCTCGTCCGGGACGCCGTCGAAGTCCTTGGCGATCCACTGCCGGGATTCCGGCCAGGTCGAATCGGTATGCGGGAAGTCGGACGCCCACATGTAGTTGTCCTCGCCGAAGATCTTGTAGGTGGCCGGACCGACCGCGTCATCCTGGAAGGTGCCCCACATCTGACGCCGGACATAATCGCTCGGCTTCATCGGCAGCGGGTTCTTTTCCATGATGTTGAACTTCTCGTAGGCGTGGTCCATGCGGTACATGAAGTGCGGGAACCAGCCGATGTCGTTTTCGGCCGAGACGATCTTGAGCTGGGGGAAGCGCTCCAGCACGCCGCCGAAAATCAGGGTTGTCAGCGAGCGCTGAATCTCATGAATCAGGTTCATGTAGAAGGAGCTGATCTGCTCAAAGTTGACCTTGCTCTCCTTGCTCTTGCCGGTGATGACGTGCAGCGACAGCGGCATGTCGAGGTCGGACGCGGCCTGCCAGAACTTGTCATAGATAGGGCTGTTATAGGGGGTGTCTTCCGGAGGCGAGCCCCAGATCATGGCGCCGCGCATGCCAAGCTTGTGGGTGCGCTCGAGTTCCTTAACCGCAGCATCAATGTCGAACAGCGAGATCAGGCTGATGCCGTACAGGCGCTTGGGGTTGTAGGAGCAGAATTCGGCGACCCAGTTGTTATAGGTCTTGAAGCAGGCTTCCTGCAGGGCGGCGTCTTCGAGGCCGAACAGCGACATGCCGAGTGTGGTGTACAGCACTTCGGCCTCAACACCGTCAATGTCCTGATCTTTAATCCGTTCGGCCGGATCCCAGCCGCTCGGCCGGGCAGCCTCATAGCCCTTGTCCAGATGGTCTTTGAGTTCCTGGCCTGACCGGCCCGCTCCAAACCCACCGGCGACCGGAAAGGGGTCAATGCCCTCAGCCACAAAAATCAGTCCGGGCTTATTGGGATTGTCAATGACTTTGGGGGCACGCTCTCTGTACTTGGCGTCAAGACGCTCTACCCACAGTTCGGCCGGCTCCATCATGTGGGAGTCTGCCGAGACAACACGCATGGCCATACTAGATCCTCCTTACGGTTTGCTTACGGTTTGAGTATCGGCCTCGGGCGGAGGGACACCGCCGTCGAAGTTCTGAGACAGTGTGTTGCATATTGGGGGCTAGGCTGTCAAGCGAGGCTGAATGAGCGTTCAGTAAACAGGAGTGCCGCCTCAGGCGATGAGTTCCAAAAACCCGCGCAGCATACGGTAGGTCAGACCCCAAATCGTCTTTCCGCCGTACAACAGGGCCGGAACCTGGATTGAGGTTCCGTCGTGCAGGTCGCGCCGAACCTGTTGCTCAACGCCGTCCTGCTGCATGAAGGCCAGCGGCACCCAAATTGTATCCTGCACTTCAACCGGGTCGGGCTCGGGGTGCGCCTGGGGGGACACCAGGTAGACATACGGGGCGACGGTCATGGGGATGGCACGTCCACGCGCCGTGGCCTGAACGGCCTGGAGGTGTCCCAGGTACTCGCCGTGCTGGTTGAGGTCAATGCCAACTTCTTCCTTGGTTTCGCGTCGGGTGGTGATCTCCAAGCTGGGATCATCCGGCTCCTGGCGACCGCCGGGAAACGCCATATGGCCGGACCACGGGTCCTGGGGGTGCTGGGCGCGGTGGATGAACAGTATGTGCAGGTCGTCGCGCCGGGGCTGCAAGAGGAGGGCGACGCCGGCCCGCATCTCGGTTTCCAGTGGCGGTGGGGTGAATGTGTTGCCGGCCAGGCGCCGACGAATGTGCGCGATCTTTCCTTCTAGCATGCCACCTCCCGAACTGCGGGCCACAGGCACGACTGCACGGGGCGCCAAGACCGGCTTACTGCTGCGAGCTTTCTTCCTGGTTGGCGTCTTTGAGGGCGTCAAGGACCGCGTTGGCGCGTTGGACGTGGACTTGAACCTCGAGAATCTGGTTGAGCAGCCGGCTGATGTAGGTGCGGGCTTCTTCGGTCTGGGGACCGAGACCTTTGACGAGCTGGGTTGCGGTGCCGATCCCCTGCGTCGCCTGGTTGACGGCGCTTTTGATCTCCCCAAAGGTCTCTGTATCGATAATCATAGCCTCTCCTCTCTGGAGGTCGGGACTCGGCCGGGCTGTCTTTCCCTGCACTGGCAGAGTATTAGGCAGAATCCGGCGCAGGTCAATCCGGCTGTCGGAAGTCGGGAGCTGTCGGCCGTGACCCTTGACTTGACGGATCGAGATGGCCGATACTTGCCCCTTGCCGGCTCAGAGACGAGTCGGAACGCGACATGCCGAGAAAGACCGATCAATGAAACAAGCCCTGAGTGGAATTCGTGTTGTCGACCTGAGTCATTATATCGCCGGGCCGTACTGTACCAAGCTGCTGGCCGACTACGGGGCTGAGGTGGTCAAGGTCGAGAAGCCCCAGGCGGGCGACGGGGGCCGTGGGCTGCCGCCTTTTTTTGCCGACCGGCCAGGACTGGAACGCAGCGGCCTGTTCTGCTTTCTGAATACCAGCAAGCAGGGCATCACGCTCGATCTCAAAACCGACCGGGGGCGTGAGATTGTCTGTCGGCTGATGAGCCAGGCCGACGTGGTGGTCGAAAACTTCCGGCCGGGGGTGTTGGAGCGTCTGGGCCTGAGCGCCGAGGTGCTGGAACGGGCCAACCCCCGCCTTGTCCACACCTCCATCTCCAACTTCGGCTCGTCCGGGCCGTATCAGGACTACAGCCTGACCGACGGGGTAGCCTACGCCCTGGGCGGCTGGACCTATCCGATGGGAGAGCTGGACCGTCCGCCGGTCCAGCCGGGCGGAGCCTTTGGTCAGTATGTGGCCGGGCTGTACGCCGCCATCGGCACCCTACAGGCGGTCCGCAACCGGGCTGCCCTCGACGCGGTGCAGCACGTCGAGGTGTCGATTCAGGAAGCCCTGATTGCCACCACCCTGTACGATTTTGTGGCCTTCTCATACTCCGGGTTCGTGCGCCAGCGCTCCGGTCGTCAGTTTCACCTCGGCTTTCCCAACCTGGCCACCCTGCCATGTGCCGACGGCTATGTCGGGATTCATGCCGGTCTGCCGCACCAGATCTTTGCCCTGCTGGAGCTGGTCGGCAGAGCAGACCTGGCCAATGACCCCCGCTTTCAGACGCTGACCACCCTGGGCGCGCATGCCAAGGAGTTGCACGACGCCCTGCTGCCGTGGCTGCGCGAGCAAAAAAAGGAAGATATTTATCACGCCGCCCAAGCCCGCGGCATTCCGGTGTGTCCGATCCCGTCGCCCAAGGAAGTGGTGGAATGGGTGCAGCTCAAGGAACGCGGGCATTTTCTTGAGGTGGAGCATCCCGAGGGCGGCCGGGTGAAGATTCCGGGTCCGCCGTTCCGGGAGTATGGCCAGCCGCTGTGGCCGTTGACGCGCGCCCCCCTGTTGGGCGAGCACACCGAGGCGGTGTTGACGAGTCGCCTGGGGTATGCGGCGGCCGAGGTGCAGCGCCTGCGGGATGAGGGGATAGTCTGACAAGGGGACGATGATCTCTTCTCGATACGATCAGTCATCATCGTTCACCCTGCGAGGAGACAGTCATGACCAAACCACTTCGTATCGTTGATCTGACCAACGGCTGGGCGGGACCCATGGCCACCTGTTTGCTGGGCGATTTTGGCGCCGAGGTGATCAAGGTCGAGTCACCGTCGCATATGGACTGGTGGCGTGGGGCGGGCCTGCAGGGCTCGGATGACGGCCCTAAGCTGTACGAACAGTCGCCGACGTTTAATACGGTCAACCGGAACAAGATCGGGATTGCCTTGGAGCTGACCCATCCGCGCGGCCGTGAGCTGTTCAAGGAGCTGATTCGGGCCAGCGACGTTCTGGTCGCCAACTATCCACCGCGCATTCTGCGCAAACTGGGTATCGACTTTGCGGCCCTGTCCGCAGTCAACCCGCGTTTGGTGATGGTGACCCTGCCGGCGTTTGGCAACACCGGTCCGGAAAGTGAATATGTCGGCTTTGGCTGTACGACCGAGGCGATGGCCGGTATTACCGGGGTGACGGGCTATGAGGGCGGACCGCCGCAGATGCTGAGCAACGCCATCGGTGATCCGGTTTCGGCGCTCAACGCGTGCTTTGCTTCTCTGGTCGGGGTGTTTGAACAGGAACGGCGTGGCGAGGGGGTGTCAGTCGATCTCTCGCACGTCGAGGGCCTGCTTCCGCTCAACGCTGAAGCCCTGCTCGACTACACCGTAAACGGGCGGGTGCAGGAGCCGGTCGGTAACCGCCATCCGACGCTGGCACCCCACGGCTGTTACCCGTGTGCGGGCGATGATGAGTGGGTGATGATTACGATTGCCTCTGACGCCGAGTGGCAGAAGTTCTGCCAAGTCTTGGGCAACCCGGCCTGGAGCCGGAACGAGAGCTTTGCCACTGCTGCGGGCAGGAAGGCGGCTGAGGATGAACTCGACGCCCACATTGCCGCCTGGACCAAGAACCACGAGCATACCGCGCTGATGGAGCAGTTGCAGCAGGCCGGTGTCACGGCCGGCGCCGTCCTGTCGGGACCGCAGGTCATGAGCGATGCCCAGCTGGCCGCCCGCGAGTTTCTGCTGGCCATTGATCGGGCAGAGGCCGGCACACACCTGTATCCGGGCTTTGTCCCCAAATTCCATCCCACGCCCTCGGAGGTCAGAACGCCGGCGCCGTGTTTTGGCCAGCACAACGCCGATGTGTTTGGCCGTATTCTGGGGCTGTCGGCCGAAGACATTCAGCAGCTTGAGAGCGAGCGGATCATCAGTCAAACGCCGCTTCTGCCCTAGGTCTGGCTCAGCCCCAGCTGCCCCGTCGGGTGGGCAGGCTCAGGGCTTGGCTCAGCCGGGCCAGGAAATCGGCGCGGAGGATTTCGTACGCCCCCAGGCTGTGCAGGTGGGGATTGCTGATCTGACAGTCGAACAGGCTGAAGCCCCATTCCTCAAGCTGTCGAGTAAGGCTGAAAAACGCGACTTTGGAGGCGTTGGAGACACGGCTGAACATGGATTCGCCAAAAAAGGCGCCGCCCAGACTCACCCCATACATGCCGCCGACCAGGCGCTGCCCGTCCCAGGCCTCAACCGAGTGGGCGAACCCGGCTTTATGCAGGGCGCAGTAGGCCTCAACCATATCGCGGGTGATCCAGGTAGCCTGGCCCTTGGCCAGGCGTGTTTCGGCACATGCCCGAATGACCGGTCCGAACGCCCGATCCAGGCTGATGGTAAAGCGTTCCTGTCTGATCAGGCGCTTGAGGCTGCGCGAGGCGTGAAATTCTTCCGGGTGTAAAACACACCGGCTCGGCGGGCTCCACCACACAATCGGAGAGCCTTCTTCGTACCAGGGGAAAATGCCCTGGTGATAGGCGAGCAGCAGACGCTCGACCCGGAGGTCTCCGCCAACGGCCAAAATGCCCTCCGGGTTGGCCCATTCGGGGTCGGGGAAGACCAGCGCTTGGCTCAACTGGTAGACTGGCATCGTAGCGGGGAGCGATCAGGCACGGTCAAGAAATGCGTTAAACCGGTTCAGGAGGTCCCGGGAAGATTCGGTGGCCTGCTGAGCCGAGACAGGCGCGGGCTCGGCCGGAGCCGGAGGACGCGGCTTGGCCAGGCACTGGGACACAACGAGACTCAGGCAACTGACGACGAGCGACCGGCCGATCAGACAGCCTGCTGCGCGTATCCGGTGTGGGGCGGCTCTACGGTTTGGCACGGGTGGTGTTCACTTCGGCTGCTTGAGGTGTGGGCAATCCCTTGTCCTATACTGGGCGCGGTCTTGTCGTGCAAGAGTGAACAGGCTTGTGCCGGGCCGCCAGGTTCAGGCTGAGCCGAGCAGAACCCTGCCCAGGATGATGCCCAGACCCACGCCCAGCAGACCGAGGACCACGCTGCCAAAGAGGCTGAGGCAGGCGAGGCCGACCTGTCCGGCCTGCAAAAGCCCGAAGGCCTCATAGGTGTAGGTGGAGAAGGTCGTGTAGGCTCCCAGAAAGCCGACCGCAAAAAACAGGCGGTAGGGAGAGTCCAGCAGAGCGTGGTGGCTGAGGACGACCATGAGGAGCCCGAGCAGAAAACTGCCGCTGATATTGGCGATAAAGGTGCCGTAGGGAAACGTCAGGCCCCAACGCTGGGCCGCCCAGTCGGCCAGCAAGGCCCGGGCATTCGCCCCCAGAAATCCGCCTAAGCCTATCCACACATACTTCATGGCTCGGTTTCAGTCGCTGGAGCGAAACGTAAAGACAAGCTCGCGTTCCTCCCGTGGTCCCAGTTCAAGCCGCGTGCGCTGCACGCCCAGGCGCTCGTGCCAGGCTTCCAGCACGTAAGCGCCCGGCGGAACCTTGGACAGGGAAAAGTTGCCCTTGGCGTCGGTCAGGGCAAAATACGGGTGGTCAAAAACGGCCACATAGGCGCGCATCCAGCCGTGAATGTCACAGGTGATGGGAATGACGCTCTCCGGTGTGTGAACCCGAATCGTTTTCGAGGCTCCTGTGATGCCAAGGCTCAGGTTCCACGGTCGTGCCCGCTGCGGCCAGCCATGGACATTATGGGCGATGGGGTCGCTGTTGACGAACCGCAGCGGCTGGTCAACCCGGACGGCCAGAATGCGGGGGATGAACACACAGCCCCGCTGGTCGCTGTGGACCGGTTCCTGGGGCACGGCAAAGACGCGCTCGCCCAAGCCGTGGGTGATAGACACGAGCGCGTTCTGTAGCTTGCCGTCGCGGACCAGGAGGTCGGCAACGGCTGGCAATCCGTCCGGGTGCTGGACGCGGCACGCCGACCAGCCGCCAAGTTGCAGCGTGGTCGGGGCTGGAACGGGCCCCTCAAAACGGACCTGGCCAGAGACGGTCCCGACCTGTGAGAGATCGAGCGGGCTTGGGGAACGGGTCGGCGGAGGCGGTGGAGAGGGCTGGCAGGCATACAGCGTCAGGAGCACGGCACAGATGCTCAGCGTCCAGAGAAGTCGCATGCCGTCGTTCATCAGCCGAGGCGGTGTGGACGACGCCTCAGCCCCGCCGGGTCTGCACCGCTTCCCGGTTGACGCAGTTGATTGGCGGCTGGCCAGCCCGGATACGGTTCACGTTTGCGGCCAGCCCGCGCGCGATGTCGTTGTACGACAGGTCTGTGACGCCTGCGGTGTGGGGCGTGGCAATGACATTATACCGAAACAGCGGATCGTCGGGATCGGTCGGTTCGTCCCAAAACACGTCGAGTCCGGCTCCGGCGATCTGTCCCTGGGCCAGGGCTTCGACCAGGGCGTCATGGTCAATGACCGGACCGCGGGCGACATTGATGACAAAGGCCGTGTCTTTCATTGCGGCGAAGGCTGCGGCGTTCAGCATCGCCCGCGTCGCGGGTGTCACCGGGAGGGCTAGGACCACAAAATCGGCCTGGGCCAGAACCTGGGTCAAATCGTGCTGGGTGCCGAGAAAATCAAGATCCAGCTCGCGTTTGAGGGCGTCGGACGGGTGTTGTTTCATGCCCAGTAGGCGGACCTGAAAGGGTTTGAGACGCAGCGCGAGCTGGCGGCCGATGCTGCCGACACCAAGAATGGCAACCGTCTTGCCCATCAGCGCCGTGCCAAGCGGGGCGCCCAGAGCGCGCTTGCGGACGCTGGCCTGGGCCTCGGCATAGCGACGGGCCAAGCCGAGCATCAGAAAGATGGCGTGCTCGGATACCGACGCGGCGTTGCCCGCGCCTTCATAGCCCGGAACATTGGCGACGTAGATGCTGCGGCGGGTCGCAGCCGGGATATCCACCCCTTCAATGCCGACGCCGAACTGATTGATCAGCGTCGCCGAGGTATTGTCAATCACCCTGGCGTCGACCCGGTACATGGCTGGGACCAACACGTCGGCCTCGGCCGCCCTGGCAACAACCTGCTCGGCCGGGCAGGCGATGATCGTATCGTCCGGCAGGTGTTGGCGCAGGACTTCTGCGCAGTGCGGAAAATGGGTGGTGCAGATCATGACCTTCATGGCCAACCCTCAGCCCTCTCGCACCGCATCCATGATCCTGGCGATGTCCAGCACGCGCGGGCCGTCCCAGCTCAGCTCGACCTCCCACGCCTCGTCCGCAGCGACCGGAATCTCGCGTTCCCCGTCCAGGGCCAGGATGGACGGGCTGAAGGTGACCGGGGCTCGGTCGCCGATCTGCAGCCGGGTGTGGCTCTGGACGCCAACCGCAGTGACCAGCCCCGGCGCGATGGCTGCGGTGACCGCCCGGCCGCCGTCGCCGAGTTGCAGGCACAGGCCTGCGGATTCGTCGGGCCGAACGGGATCGAGCATCCCGCCGACCGAGGCCATGCCGATGTTGGTCGGCTGGCCCTGGGTCAGGAAGAGCTGTTTGAGCCGGCCGACTTCCCACAGCGCCCGCGCGCCCACAAACTGATAGTCACAGACCGCGACATCGATCAGCGCCACATCGTCAAAGCTGCCGTTGCGGTACAGGTTCAGGCGTTTTGTCGGAAATGAGAATGTGTCCGCAGACAGCCCTCGGGCCGCGTAATAGCCGGCCGCCATGCCGGCTAGGGTCGATTCGACAAAGCGTGGAAACGCGTTATTGGTGCCCGTGGACAGGGGCACCAGGGGCATGGCGTCACAGCCCTTGGTGACCACCCGGTTGGTGCCGTCTCCGCCCAGCACGATGACACACGCCACGCCCTGGTCGCGCATCAGGGCGGCCGCCCGCGTCGAGTCGGCCGCTTCGTCGTAGACCGACATTTCCAGCATGCGGATACGCGCCTTTCTGTTGCCCTCAATACCCGACAGGGCCTTCGGCCCGATCGAGGCCGGATCGGGGAAGAAGACGATCTCGTCGACCCCGGCGCCTTCCAGACCCAGGACAGCCCGGCGCACGATGTAGACCTTTTCCTGGGTGTCGAGGACCGAGCCGTGAGCGACCAGACGCCGGATGTCTTTGCCCGCGCGTGGATTGGCGATGATACCGACGGAACTCATAGGTGCAGGCTAGGGCTCGGGCGCTTAGAACAGGGCCAGGGCGGCTTCGCTGACCTTGGCCGCGTTCGGCAAATAGTGGTCTTCCAGCGTCGGGCTGAACGGCACCGGCGTATGCGGTGCGCTGACGGTTTTGATTGGCGCGTTGAGGAAATCAAAGCCCTTATCGGCGACCACGGCCGCAATATCCCGAGCCACATTGCAGCGCGGGTGGGACTCGTCAACCACGACCAGGCGGCCCGTCTTTTCGACCGAGTCCAGCACCGTCTGTTCGTCAAACGGCGACAGGGTGTGCGGGTCGATGACCTCGGCGCTACGACCCTGTTTTTGCAGTTCCTCGGCTGCCTGTAGGGCGTGGTGGACCATCTTGCCGATCGCCACGATGGTCACGTCGGCGCCCTCGCGTTTCACCTCGGCCTGGCCCAAAGGAATGGTGTACGGATCTTCGGGGACCGGACCCTTCAGGGCGCCCAGGGTGATGTCTTCAAAAAAGATGACGAGGTCGTTGTCCCGAATCGACGAAATAAGCAGGCCCTTGGCGTCGTACGGCGTGGCTGGCACCACGGTTTTCACTCCCGGAATATGGGTGAACAGGGAGTACAGGACCTGAGAGTGCTGGGCTGCTGCCCGAAAGCCGCCGCCGCAGATGGTGCGGATCACCAGGGGCACCTCGGCCTTGCCGCCAAACATGTAGCGCAGCTTGGCGCCCTGATTCAGAATCTGGTCGAAGCACACGCCCATGAAACCGACAAACATCATCTCGGCGATGGGCCGCAGCCCGGTGGCTGCGGCGCCAACCGCAGCGCCGATGAAGCCCGACTCGCTGATCGGCGTATCGAGAATACGGTCGCGGCCAAACTCCTGGACGAGTCCTTTGGTCACGCCCAGCACCCCGCCCCAGGCATCCTCGCCCTCCAGGTGCTCAACGTCCGCCCCGCCAGCGACGTCTTCGCCGAGCAGGATGACTTTGGGGTCGCGTTGCATCTCCTGGCGCATTGCCTCGTTGAGCGCCTGATTAAAATTGAGCTGTCTTTCGGCCATGATTGTCCCCTCCGGCAAGAATGCCCGCTGCGGCCGGCAGCCGGACCGCAGGGCGTCCTTCAGTAATCGACGTACACGTCGGTAAAGGTTTCGGCGACATCCGGAAACGGGCTATCGTCGGCAAACTGGACCGCCGCTTCGATCTGGGCTTCGATCCGCTCCTCGATGGCCGTGAGTTCGTCCTGGGCGACGAGCTGACGGGACACGACGCTGTCCTTGAAGAGGCTGATCGGGTCCTTTTCGGCCTGATATTTTTCGTTTTCCCCGGGGATTTTATAGGTCTGCTGATCGCCCTCGTAATGGCCGTAGAAGCGGTAGGTTTTACACTCCAGCAGGGTCGGTCCCTGGCCTGAACGAGCCCGCGCTACCGCTGAGGCGGTGGCTTCGTGGACGGCGAAGATATCGTTGCCGTCGACGCTGAGGCCGGGCATGTTATAGGCGGCCGCGCGGTCGGCGATGTTCTCCACGCTGCAGTGGTAGTGGGCGGGTGTGGACTCGGCGTAGCCGTTGTTTTCGGCCACAAAGATGACCGGCAGTTTCCAGATGGCGGCCAGGTTGAGGCTCTCGTGCAGGGTGCCCTGCTCGGACGCGCCATCGCCAAAAAAGCAAATCGTGACCTGATCGGTCTTGTTGGTCTTGGCGGTCAGACCCGAGCCGCAGGCTAGCGGTGGACCGCCGCCAACAATACCGTTGGCGCCCAGCATGCCCTTGTCCATATCCGCGATATGCATTGAGCCGCCCTTGCCCTTGCAGGTGCCGGTGGCCTTGCCGAACAGTTCGGCCATCATGCCGCGTGGATCGACGCCTTTGGCCAGGCAATGGCCGTGGCCGCGGTGGGTCGAGGTCATGTAGTCGCGATCAGTCAGGTTGGCGCATATCCCGACCGCAACGGCTTCTTCGCCGGCGTACAGATGGACGAAGCCGGGAATCTTGCCTTTGCCGAACTCGAGCTTCACCCGGTTTTCAAACGTCCGAATGAGCTGCATGCGCTCGTACATCCATACCAGCTGGTCTTTGCTGAGTTCCATGCTGCCTCCTTTGTCGGTGCCCATGCGTATGCCCGGCTTCATAGCACGAAATATGAAGGGGGGGAACACAAGCGCGCCGTCAGAATGGATCTGAGCGGTCACGCGGGCCATTCGTAAACGGCAAGATTCGGGCTGGACGGGGCGGTAGCGGCAGGCGCGGTCAGATTCGTGACCGACGCGGGCTTGAAGCGACGGAGGGAGATCGCCGGGCTCAGGCGTCTTCGGGCAGCCGGTAGGCGGTGCCCTCAATCAGCCGCCCCACGTCGTAATTCCACTCGCCCATCCACTTTTCGACCAGAGTATAGGCCGGGCACTGGCCACGGGCGATTTCCTCCCGCAGGTGTTCGAGGTAGAGCGTCTCGTTTTCTCCGTCTTCATTGGCGTTGTTCTGACGTTCCAGACCTTGCCAGGCAATGGAGACCAGTTCCCTGGCATAGTCGTGCAAGCGGATGCCTTGGACCCGCGCGCCGAGGGCTTGTCGGTGGGCGGCTGTATAGGCCGCCAGGCGTTCTTCCCAGTTCCACTTCTTGACCAGATCCCAGGCCGCCCACAGCGGATCGTTGTCGTAGAAAATGCCCTTGCACAAGGCCGGGACGGCCAGCATCAGCTCATACGGCTGGCTATCAAAACAGCGCAGCTCAAGGTAGCGCTTGATACGCACCTCGGGGAAGAGCGTGGTCAGATGCTGGTGCCAATCCTCCAGGGTCGCCCGGTGTCCGTCGTGACCTTGCTCAAGATAGTGTCGAAACGGCGTGCCGGTCATGTCGATCCATTGACCCCGCCGGACAATGAAATACATCGGGACGTTCAGGGCATACTCGGTATAGTCCTCGAAGCCGGCCTGGTCGGAAAAGGCAAACGGCAGCAGACCACACCGACGCGGGTCAGTATCGGTCCACACATGGCTGCGCATGCTCATATAGCCGTTCAGTTTGCCGTCCGAGAAGGGCGAGTTGGCAAACATGGCGGTCAGAATCGGGACCAGGCCCATGCCGACCTTGAACTTGGTCATGGCGTCGGTCTCATCGCTGAAATCGAAATTGACCTGGACCGAGGCCGTTTGTTTCATCATCCGATGGCCCAGCCTGCCGACCTGCTCCATATACGGGGCCATGAAGTGATAGCGTGTTTTGGGAATCCACTGGATATCGTCGAGGGGGCTGACCGGCTGCATGCCGAGATTCAAAAAGTCGAGTTCAAGGGCATCTCCGGCCGCCAGGAGATGGATGAAGTGGTTATCCAGTTCGGCACGGGTGCAGTGGATGGTTTTGCACTGTTCACCCGACAGTTCGACCTGAGCCCCCGGCTCGAGGGTGATATTGGCCCGTTCGCCACGCAGAGCGATTACATGGCCCTCTTCCTCTTGCGGCTCCCAGCCCAGCGAGTCGGCCAGGCGGAACAACAGACGCTCAATGCCCCGGTTTGTCGAGTAGCGGGCGGCGCGGCCGCTGCGGCGCGAGACGCCGACCATTTCGTATTCCGTCCCAATCCGCCACTCCTGGCGTGGCTTGCCGGCCTGATAGAAGTAGTCAATGAGTTGGGATTGGTGCTCGATGACCTGTTCGGCGTCAGGTCCCTCGACGTATTGCGACATGCGTCCCCCTTAACACGACTCCCCTTCCGCCTCAAAGCGGCCTTAGACTAGCAAACACGCTTGCTAAGGCAAGGGGTTTTGGCCGGGCAGCAGTGCTCCCGGACAGCTTGCAGACATGGGTGAAGGTGGTATCGGTAAGCGCTGGAGGAACCTGCCCATGCCTGAGCTGGCGTCGGCCTTGGACCACTGGGAAGAGCTGTTGCCCCGGCTGCGCGAGCAGCGACCGGCCGTTTTCCTGGATTATGACGGAACCTTGACGCCCATTGTTGCCCGGCCGGAGCTGGCGGTGCTGCCGGAGGCGATGCGCGAGACGCTTCGGGCGCTTGCCGTCCGCTGTCCGGTTGCCATTGTCAGCGGTCGGGATCGGAGCGACGTGCAGAGTCTGGTGGGGATTGAGGGGCTGATTTATGCCGGTAGCCACGGCTTTGATATTGCCGGGAGGGGCCTGAGATACGAACACGGGCACGGTTTTGTGGCCAGCCTGGATAGGGCTGAGCAGGAGCTGCTGAAGGCGCTGTCGGAGATTGATGGAGCGCGCGTTGAGCGTAAAAAGTTTGCTGTCGCCGTCCACTTTCGTGAGGTTCGACCTCAATGCGTGGGACGCCTGGAGCCGATCGTGGATGCCGTGTTGCGGGGCTGTCCAGAGCTGCGCAAGGGTTTGGGCAAAAAAGTCTTTGAGCTGCGGCCGACCAGCGATTGGCATAAGGGCAAAGCCGTGGTGTGGCTGCTGGAAGCGCTGGGCTTGGACGGGACCGATGCCTTGCCGGTGTACCTCGGCGACGATGTGACGGACGAGGATGCCTTTAGCACTGTGGCCGGACGCGGCCTTGGAATTCTGGTGGCCGAGGAGTCACGGGTGACTGCGGCCTGCTATCGGCTCACAGATACGGCTGAGGTCCAGGTTTTTCTCCACAAGCTCACGACCGTGCTCGGCACGAGGAGAGATTGAGCACCTCAGGATCAATCTGGACCTGACGGGGTGCGAGGTGGTGATGCAGGAGCTGGGCAAGAGGGGGTAAGAGGGGAGGCAGGAACGGGAGGCTGGCTCCTGCCTGGATGGTTCAGGTCGACAGGGCGTTGATTTCTTCCTCGGCCAGCTGATGAATGTCCGGGAAATTGGGCGGACGATCTTTGCTGACCAGAAAGACGGCACGAATGCCGAGGGGGATAATCGTAAACCCATCTCGGTGACTGATGCCCGATAAGGACCGTTTCCAGCGCCGCGAGACAAAGATCGATATCTCCTCGCTGCGCCGTCGATACACGAGCTGGACAAAGACTTGTCTGAGCGGCCGGCTGACCCGGGCTCGGACAAGGTGGAAGCCGACTGGGCTGAGGTTAGGAATCTCAGTCAAGCCTTCTTGACGAAGCACGTCTTTGAGGCTGTCCGGGTCCAGCCAGGGCAGGGAAAAGGTGCTGTTATCATTCAGCCAGATTTCGTGTGTCAGCGCGCCGCTGAACGCCCGGGCTTCTGGATCGTAGGGGGCTGAGAAAAGCTGCTGGCCGATGACCAGGAAGAGTATTGCGGCGGCGGCCACTCCAAGGCTACGCCAGCGCCGGTTCCAGGTCTGTGGTGAACACAGCGCCATAACCGAGGCGCGTAGCTCGTCAGTCCTGCCAACCGGTCGGTGTCCAGCTTCCCTGAGCCGTGTGTCAAGCTGCTGCATGGCGGTCAGCTCTTGCTGACACTCCGGGCAGGCATCGAGGTGTTCGGCCACAGGAAAGGTATCACGAGCGCTGAGTTCGTTATCAAGAAAGGGGCTCAGGAGTTTGTGTACGTCTTTACAGTCCATGGCCTGAGGTCCCTTCTTTGTGCGGCAGCCCGGGCTCGGCCAAGAGACGACGCAGCTCACGCCTGGCACGGTAGAGCCGCGACATCACTGTTCCTATTGGAATATCGAGCATCTGGGCGGTTTCTTTATAGGCAAATCCTTCGACCACAACGAGCCATAACACCTGCCTAAACTGGGGGGGTAACTGGTTGACCGCAGCAAGAATATCCTGGCCCTCCCCACTTTCTTCCCCGCTTGCGGGAAACAGGCTGACGACTTTTGAGGACGTTTCGATGTCTTCGGCGCCAAGCAAGGGGTCGCGCCGTTTTTTCCCGGCCGTCTTCTTTAAGACGTTCAGGAGAATCTTAAACAACCAGGCCCGACAGTTTGTGTCTGGTGTATAGGTTTGGAACGAACGCCAAGCGCGCAAATAGGTTTCTTGGACCGCGTCTTCCGCGCGTGCCCGGTCACCGCTCAGGCGCAGTGCGGTGCGCATGAGGGTGTCGAAATGGGGAATGGCCTCCTTCTCAAATGAGGCTTTTCTCGGCACGCGCGATTTCTCCTGGAAAGAGCCTGCTCTACCGTACAATTAGGCCGCGCCCGACTTTATTCCCGTCCCCGCTCTGTGTCCTGCTCAGGCGGCGAGATCCTGAGGTAGAGGCTCCCGTTTTCAGCTTTGACCGGATATACCGTCGCCCGAGCCGGGCGTGGGCTGGTGCCGTCGCGTAGCTCGAATCGCCAGCCGTGCATCGGACATTTGATGCCGCCCCTGTCATCGACAAAGCCTCGGATAAGCGGCCCTCTGCGGTGAGGACACCGATTGTTGATGGCATACACCGTGCCGTTCAGGTTGAACAGGGCAATCTCTATGCTCTTCAGCTTGACCAGCCTGCGCGCTCCGGGTGGCAGGTCTGCGGTGGGACAGGCTTCGAGCCATTTGGCGGCAGAGTCTGGAGGCATCAATCTGAAACGTCAAACGTGGAGGCTGACGGCGGATGCCGCTCGGGGGTCTAGGGAATGTAGCCCCACAGCCGCACTACCGCCTGGTGGTCTGGACTGTGGTAGGCTTTGTATTTCAACAGGGTGTCAATCCCGTCGCAGGTTCGCTCCAGGTTGGTCTCCAACTCGGGGAAATCACCCCAACCGCTGGGATTCTTGTTGGTCAGAATCCAGCCCAGGCCGCGTTCAATGGTCTCCTGTCCGTGGGCATCTCCCAGCAAACGGGTCACCACCATCAGCGACCGGGTACAGTCCATGGTGTGATCAACATTTTCTCCGTCCCAGGAACCGTCTGCGGCCTGCCACTCATACAGCTTTTGTGCCCCCTTGGTGCATGACTCCCGCACGCCGCTGAGTTGGCCGTCCATGGCCAAGTCGGCAATCAGGGCATCTTGAATCAGGTGGGCGGTGATCTCAACGCCCGAGGGATGGAACTCGTCGTCGTACCAGCCTCCGTCCGGGCTTTGATTGTCAAGAATGAACCGGGCACCCTTTTGCCACGCGGGCACGACTTCAGACCGCCGATAGGGCTCGCCCAAGGCCATGACTACGTTGAAGAAACTGACCGGATGGCTGGTGGTATCGAGGTCCGCCCAGCTGGGATCGACCCATCGACCGTCGGCGTGTTGGGTGTCGAGAAAATAGTCAATCGCTCTACGCACGGCCTGACCGATCCGAGCCTGGTGCAAAAAACGATTGCCTCGGATCAGCATCAGTCCGCAAAAGGCTGAGACCCACACCGTGCTCTCGGAGTCAGCCGAAAACGGACTCCAGCCCCCGTCCTGCGCCTGGCAGTCGGCCAGGGCCAGATAGTCGGCCAGGAAATCCGGGCTGGTGCGGGCGTGCAGGATGACCCGCAACGCATGGGCGACCAGCTCCAGATCCTGAGGGCCGTGGGTCAAACTCCAGCCCTGTTTTTCCTGAACAAAAAACGCGTATTCGTCCTGCACCACGCGATCAATGTGTTCGAGAGCAAGCCCCATCGTCCGTTATCCTTCTCGGCCATTATTTCATTTTCGCCCACGCCCGACGATAATCCTCAAAGGTGTCAATTTCCAGCCAGCCTTTATAGATATCTACACACGCGACCTGATGGTCGTGGTTGACTAGTTCCTGCAACATGTCGGTAAAAGCGGCCCGTTGGATCGAGATGGCCTCGTGAAAGCGGCCGGTGTGAAACCGTTCGCGAACCCCGTGATAGGTCTGGCGTAGGAGTTGGGCGCCCATCTCAGAGAACATGGCCAGGCCGATAAACTCTCCATCGGCGTCTCGGGCCGACAGGTTTCGGCCAATACGGGACAGTGTCGTGCCTTCCGTGGCTGGCAGAAAGCGGTAGCCGGGCTGGGGCGGTTGGTGGGTGACGACAAGGTCCGGCTTATTGGCCTGAAGCTCCTCGGCTGAGCGGGGCTGATCATTCCACGCCCGATCAACCACGATGCTGATATCGGCCTGCGACCTGAGCAATTTTTCGACGATGGTCGGGTCGAAGATAATATCGGAGTACAGAAACAGAAACGGTCCCGACATTTCCGTTTCGGCCACAAACAGCGAGATCAACTCTCCGGTATCGAGAAACGCGTCGTTGTCGTAGTAGCGGATGTTGGGCAGATTGATCTGTTCCTTTTGGTAGCCACGCACCACGATGATATCTTTCACCCCGCACTCGTTCAGGGCGCTGATCTGGCGCTCAAGAATCGTCTGGCCCTTGATTTCCAGCATCGCCTTGGGACGATCTTCAATGAGCGGCAGCAGGTTTTCTTCAAAGCCTGCGGCGATAATAATGGCCGTGACTCGGTGCCCGCCCGGAACGAGAAATTTTTGCTCGTTGGCCTGTAGAGCGGGGACGCCGACCAACTCGTAGATGTCGGACAGGCTGGCAATCTGGTCGTCCACCGCAGCCGGCCGTTCCTCGGCCTTGAGGGTGGTGAGGGCGTGGCGCATCGCGCTGACGGCCGCCCGCAAGACTTGGTTGGCAAAGATAATCAGCCTGAAGCCGGCTGCTGCCAGCTCAGCCGTGCTAGTGTCGGCGTAGGTTGTTGGTACACACACCAGAGGGCAGGCATTGTCCCAGTCAGCCGTGAAGTTTTGGAGTTCCTCGAAGCCTGCCGCCTTTGAGTGGACCAGAATGGCGTCGGCTCCTGCTTCGGCGTAGGCCCTGGCACGCTTGAGCGCTTCGTGTTTGCCCCAGCCGGCAATCAGGGCCTCGGTGCGGGCGATGACGACAAAATTGGGATCGTTTTGCGCCGCCTTGGCGGCCTGGATCTTCCGGGCGTGCTCATCAACAGGAACCAACTCGCGTCGGACCCCGGCGTAAAAGCTGCACCGTTTCGGAAAGATGTTGTCCTCAATACACAGCCCAGCGACACCCGCCCGCTCGTATTCGGCAACCGTGCGGATGACATTGATAGCGTTGCCAAAGCCATTATCACAGTCAGCAATAACGGGGATGTTGACCGCTGCGCTCATGCGTCGGACCGCGTCAAGCGTTTCACTCATGGTCAGGATATTGGCATCGGGCAGGGCGCTGACCGCAGAAATGCCAAAACCGCTCGCCCAGATCGCATCAAACCCGGCTTCTTCAGCTAGCCTTGCCGACAGTGCATCGTGGGCTCCGAGGACGAGGCTTGGCTGGGAACGGCGGAGCAAAGCACGCAGTTTTTCTGTCATCGAAAGGCCAGGCATGGCCGAGACTATACGACCTCGGGTCCGAGACGACAAGTGCCCGAGCGGTCCGGTGCCTGGCTTGGCGGTCGTCTGTTCAGACGGCTGGATCGATGCGCTGGAGGTCACCTAAGGCGAGACGAATTTCGTCCAGACGGTCGTCCAGGGCGGTCGGCGCATCAATCGCAAACACGGCTCCCTGCCAGCGGTCGGGATCTCGGAGCCAGGCCGCAAGGATGACACTGGCGTCGATTTCTTCCGGTCGTAGGGGCGGGTCACGGTCCTGGCTGAAACGTTCCCGAGTCAGACGGGCAAAGGTGGCGATATCGTCCTCTGAGTGGACGGGGCTGCCATGGATGAGCCTCCCGTTGAGCACCAAATAGGCTTGGGCAGCTCCGGGCTGGTGGCCGGGCAGGAGCAGGAAAGCGTGGGCGCGGGTAATGATCCAGTTGAAGCGGCGGTGCATATTCAGGATATGGTCGAGCAGCTCGAGGTCTTTTTGCAGACGGGCCGCGCTTTCGAAGCGCAGGCGGGCGGCCAGTGCGTCGCGTTTGGCCAGCAGGGAATCCCGCACTCCGGTATCGTTGCCCTCGAGAAACCGCTGAAAGGTCTCGACCTGTTCTTGATACGCGGCACGTGACACCTGCACATTACACGGGGCGCTGCAAGCGCCGATCTGCCCGCTGACGCACGGAGAAAAGTCCGGGTCCGGAGTCAAATTCCCCTGACAGGTACGCAGACCAAACAGGCGGGCTAACAGTCCCTGGGCTTGTTCAGCAAGCGCCCGGCTCCGAAAGGGGCCGATGTACAGAGCCCGATTGCTGGCTGGCTTGGTGGCCAGGGACAGACGGGGAAACGGATTGGTCACGCTCAGTTTGAGGAAGGCAACCCGGGGGAGGTGTTTTGAACGGGTGTTATAGGGCGGTTTGAGGGTGCGGATGAGCGTTGCCTCGCGGAGCGCGGCCTCAAGCTCTGAGCCCGTCTGTTCGTAGCTGACGTCGTGGACATGGCGCACGAGGTCGAGCACTTTGTCGCTGTGGCCGGCGGAGTTGGTGAAGTACGAACGGACCCGCCGTTTGAGGTTTTTTGCCTTCCCGATATACAGCAGCCGGCCCTCGCGGTTCAGCATGCGATACACGCCGGGCCCGTCCGGGATACGGGCCAGCGCCAGACGGGGCAGCTGATATTCAAAGCGGCGCCCGTCGCGGGCGATATGCTGAAAGTCGAGCAACTGGCTGAGGGTCGTGATGCCACGCGCCGGCAGCTGTTCCAGAAAGATGAGAAACACCTCCGCGGTGATCCGTGCGTCGCCCAGGGCTCGGTGGCGGTCAGGACCTGACACGCCACACTGTGCGGCCAGCGCGTCGAGGGTGCGGGAACGGAGGCTGGGCAAGAGACGCTTGGCCAAACGCCGGGTGCACAGGACGGGGTTGAGCAGTGGGCCAGCCATGAGACGCTGGGCGTCATGATTAAGGAAAGCCAGATCAAAATCGGCGTGATGAGCGACAAGCGGGGCCGAGCCAATAAAGGTTTGGAAGTCCGGAAAGACCGCATCGATACGTGGCTGGTCACGCAGCATGTGGTCGGTG
Source organism: Deltaproteobacteria bacterium (assembly GCA_012271025.1). The sequence continues at coordinate 24,004 of JAAXHF010000125.1, forward strand.
ATGCCAGTCAGCCGGATCACGGCTGGCGGGATCCGGCGGCCGGGATTGACCAAGGCGTGAAACTCGTCCGTCAGCCGTCCGTGTGTGATCCGAACCGCAGCCATTTCGGTGATGGCTGCCGGGCCTGGTTTGAAGCCGGTCGTTTCGAGATCGAGGACGACAAACTCGGTATCGGCAATCGCCCGCTGGAGAGCGCTATGGATGGTGGCATACCAAAGATCACTCGCCGCGTCATACGCAAAATGCGGGTCGGTACCGATCGCCGTATGCAGAAAACGGGTATCGAACTCGAGCCTCCGATTGGGCCTGAGGCCCGAACCCGCTCCGGGTGTGAAGAGCACGTTCAAGAGCTCGGCCGAGCTGGCCCCTCCGGGTCGCGCGGCCACATAGTCGTAGAGTTTCTGGCGCACGGTAGGGAACATCCGGTAATCGTAAGACTTGTGTCGCCTCTGGGCTGGCTGTAGAATCCGGTCGCCAGCATAACGTGAACAGTCCGACTTTCCAAGG